>NZ_JAHUTG010000029.1:0-54026 GCF_020889545.1 Rhodococcus sp. I2R | reverse complement strand
GCAAACGCCGTCAACGGCGCCTCGGCAAGCTCACCCCTATCGAGTTTGAGACAATCAACCGGACCGCACACGCGGCCTGAATCGCTCAACCCCACTAGTCAACTGAAGTCGGGGCAGTCCCGACAGTCGATGCCGGCCCTTTGCATGCTTGGGGTCGAGACGTGATTGCCTTCGGGGCGTTGCCTCAGTCTGAATGGTGCAAGTCTGCCCACTACCTACGCACATTGTTCGCATGATCAAGCAGGACGCGAGAGGCTGCCTCACACTGAGTAGCTCTCTCACAAGTCGTACGCGACGGCGTCGCCGATGACGCAGATGGCGACTCTGTCGCCGGGCGTCAGAGCCGTGGTGCCGAAGCGACGTACGGTGATCCGCTGGGCCATGGCGGTGTCCGCGGTGTCGAGGCGGATCCCGAGCAGCATCTCCGATCCGAAGTACTGCACGTCGACGATGGTCCCCGATGCACCCATGCCGTCGGGTGCCACCTCGATTTGCTCTGGTCGCAACAGGATTCGGGCTGTGCCTTCGATGGCGTTGAAGGAGGGGGCGATGTCGACGTCGCCGAGGGCGCAGCGGGCACGGCCGTTCTCTATGTGGGCCGTCAAGATCACGGCGTCACCGATGAATTCCGCGGTGGTGACGTCCACAGGGCGGGAATAGACCTCACGAGGTGTACCGATCTGTGCGAGCCTGCCCGAGTTCATCACCGCAACCCGGTCGGCGAACGACAGGGCCTCGGGTTGATCGTGGGTGACGAGGATGGTGGTGATCGCGGCCTTGGCGAGGACGTCGGCGACGATCCGTCGGGTGTTCGCCCGCAAGCCGGCATCGAGTGCGGAGAACGGTTCGTCGAGCAGCATCAATTGAGGTTCACGCGCCAGCGCCCGCGCAAGGGCGACCCGTTGCTGCTGGCCGCCGGAAAGCTGGTCAGGTCGACGTGACGCGTAGGACGAATCCAGCGACACCATCTCGAGCAGTTCGGTAATCTTCGAGACGGTCCGGGCACGGCGTGGCAGGCCGAATCCGATGTTCGCGCCGACCGTGGCGTGTGGGAACAGTGCCCCGTCCTGGGCGACGTACCCGATGGACCTTCGGTGCGCAGGCGTCCAGCCGGTTCCCGCGACGACCTTCCCGGTCAGTGCGACGGTGCCTGCGTCGGGTCTGTCGAAACCCGCGATCAGACGCAGCAGCGTCGTCTTACCGCAACCGGACGGTCCGACGATGGCTGTGGTGGATCCAGCCTCGACAGCGAACTCAACTCGACGTAGCACCGTCACAGGACCGAACGACTTGTCCAGCCCATCCACCTCCAACGCGTATGTCATAGTCCTGCCGCCTTTTTCGACTGGGAGAAGAGAACGTAGGTCATGGGCAGCGACAGCACGATCATGATCAACGCGTACGGAGCAGCCCCCGAGTAGTCGATCTCGCTGCTCAGCGACCAGAACTGCATCGACAGCGTGCGGGTTCCGGTCGGTGCCAGCAGCAATGTTGCGGTCAACTCGTTCACGATCCCCAAGAACACCAACGCACCGCCCGCTGCGGTGGCCGGTGCAGCCAATCTGAGAGTCACCCGAAAGAAGCTCGACAGCGGTGACAGACCCAGTGACCGAGCCGCCTCGTCCAACCCGACGGGCGCTTGCGCGAGCCCGGCGCGCAGGTTGACCAATGCGCGTGGCAGGAAGAGCAATGCGTAGGCCGCGATCACGACGACAACTGTTTGATACAGCGGATTTGCGTACCGAATGGCGGTGGTGACGAACGCCAACGCAACGACGATGCCGGGCAACGAACTCGAGATGTAGGTACCGCCCTCGAGGACACGGCTGAACCGTCCGCGGTGGCGAATCGAGATCCACGCGACCGGGAACGCGAGTGCACACGTAATGACCGCACCGGCAATTCCGAACCCGAGCGTTTGCAGCAGCGCGGAAGAGACCTCGTCCCACTCCCACACCGCGCTGCCGCCGATGACAAGCCACCGCAGAACACTGGCGATCGGGACTCCGAGAGACAGTGCGATCAACATCCCCAGGAAGACGAGCGCGATCGGCGAGTACTGCCAACCGAGTTCTGCAGGCACGGCCGGGCGGGCTGCACCCGAGCCGATGCGGGCATACCTGGCACTGCCACGCACAACCGCTTCGATCACCAACAGCGTGAGGCACAGCAATACCAGCACCCCGGCGAGCATAGTGGCCGCAGCTCCGTTGAACGTCGATTGATACTGCTCGAAAATCGCTGTCGTGAAGGTGTCGAATCGGATGAAGACGAAGGCACCGTATTCGGCGAGTAGGTGCAACGCGACCAGAAGCGCTCCGCCGGCGATCGCCAGCCGCAACTGCGGCACCACGACGCGAAAGAACACTGCCCACGGTCCGATTCCGAGTCCTCGCGCCGATTCCTCGACCGCGGGGTCGAGCCTGCGAAGCGTCGCGGCAACGGGAATGTAGACGAGCGGAAAATACGAGAGCGTCGCAATCAGAACGCCGCCGCCCAGTCCGCCGAGGGAAGGGATCGCCGTCACCCACGAGTAGCTGTTCACGAACGCCGGGACAGCCAGCGGCGCGGCAAGCAATACCGCCCAACCCTTCGCTCCGAATACTCGTGTGCGCTCGACCAACCAAGCAGCCGCGACGCCGATTGCGACACAGATGGGCACCGTGATCACTACCAACATCACGGTGTTGGCCAACAATTCGCGGACCCGCGGCCGGAACAGCAGCGCCGACGCGGTGGCCCAGCCGGTGTCCACGCTCTCCACGATCACGTACCCGAGCGGGATGAGCGAGATCACCACGACAATCACTGCGGTGACAGCCAGAGGCAAGGGCATACGCGGCCGGCCTGCTGAGCGACGCAGCTTGTCGGCCGGCCCCCGTTGTTCTCGACCGTTCGTCGTTGGAATCAGAGCAAACCGGCTTCGGTCATGAGCTCGGTGACCTGCGGGCTGTTGAGCGTCGCCGGGTCCACCTGCGGTGCCTGCAGTTCGATCAGAGGAACCAGATCCGCGTTGGCCGGCACTGCGCTGCCCACCGAGTACTCGAACGACGTTCCGTCCCTGAGGATTTGCTGGCCTTTCGGTCCGGTGACGAACGCCAGGAACTTCTGTGCTGCATCTTGTTTCGCGCTGGATTGTAGGACGCCACCGCCGGAGACGCTGACGAAGGCACCGGGGTCTTCGTTCTTGAAGTAGTGCAGGGCGACGTTACTGCTGTTCTCGCCGGTCTTGGCCTGATCGCCGAACCAGTAGTAGTGGTAGATCACGCCGCCGGGGATCTCTCCGGCGTTGACGGCTTTCATCACCGTGCCGTTGCCGTTGTAGGCGCGGACGTTGTTCTTCATCCCCTCCAACCAGGTGCGTGTAGCGTCCTCGCCTTTCAACTCGAGCAGCGCACTGACTATGGCTTGGAAATCGGCTCCCGACGGCGATGCTGCCCAGCGGTCCTTCCAGGCGGGGTCCTGCAGGTCGAGGAGTGAGGCCGGGAGCTGATCGGGTGCCAGCATGTCCGTGTTGTAGGCGAACACGGTCGAGCGGGCGGCGATACCCGTCCACTTGCCGTTCGACGGGCGGTATTGGCTCGGAACCTGGGCCAGCACGGCCTGGTCGACGTCGGTGAACAGACCCGCGTTCTCGACGAGCGTCATCGCCGGAGAGTTCTCCGTGAGGAACACATCCGCTGGCGATCGGTCACCCTCCGCTACGAGTTGGTTGCCGAGTTCGGTATCGCTCCCTTGGCGCAGGTCGACCTCGATGCCGGTCTCCGCGGTGAACGCGTCGGCCCATTCTTTCGTCAGCGACTCGTGTTGGGCGTTGTAGACGGTGATCCGGTTGTCCCCGCCCGGGTCGGACTCAGCGCTCGAACACCCCGACACCGTCAACAGTGCTGCGGTCGCCAGTGCGAGGCCCGCCATCAGTTCGATCCGCTTGCTCATCGTCCGTCCTTCGCATTTACCGGACCACCTCCGGTCGTCCCCGCCGCCATGGTACTTAGAGGATTGGCAAACCTAATGCCCGGCCCTGCCCCGCTCCACGGTAGACGGGCGAGCACGAAGGTCGCAGCCTGCCAGTAGACAACCCCCACGACGATCGACAGGGCGAATGCTGTCCAGGGATGGTCGTCGCGCAGCGGTAGATAGACCTGAAAATGGGTCAGGTAGATGTAGAGTGACGCGCTTGCCAACACCCCCGCAACCCGGCCCACAACTGCGGGACATGGGACGGATGTGAGCCACACCAGCAGGCAAAGTCCGACAATCACGATGACTTCTCGCTGGATGTCGCCGAAGAAGAACCCGGGAATCGATAGCACGATCGCCGCGGTGACCCCCACTCGATGCCACACGGTCTGCGCCCGTGCGGCGGCCCAGCCGAGGGCGAACAACCAGAAGACAACCGCCGCGGTCAGAATGCGATTGCGGCTGTCGTCGATCTCGATCAATCCGTAACGGGTAACCAGGCCCAATGCCACCAACCCCATAGGAAACCAGAACGGGTGACGGCGTTCGAGACGTGCGACCGCCGGAACATAGAGCACAGCGGCGGCTACGAGGACGATGTACACAATCGCCTCGACGAACCAGTATCGCCATTCGACAGACCAACCGTCCGGGCCGAAGATTCCGTTGAGCAGCAATGCACTGGTGATGCGGTAGTCCCCGGTCAGAGCGATGACGGCCCCGATCCACACCATGCTGGGGATGGCGATCCGAGCGACGCTGCGCACCGCATTGCGTGCGCGGGCGGTGCGATCGACCGCGCCGAGGTGGAAGCGGGCGAAGTTGTAGCCGGCGATTCCGAGAAGCACGTGCGCCCCGCCGAGCACCGAAAACAGGTGTATGTGCGAGCCGGCGATCAGCACGATCGCAAGGGCGCGCAGCACAACGTTGGTCTCCACCCGTCGCCAGCCGCGGCGCAGGTGCGGTGCCTGAACGAAGTCCACGACTCGGGTGTTGTGCCAGTCCGCCGGGAGGTGACCGAGCAGCTCCTCCAGCCGAATGGACATCCGCACATACGACAAAGAGTCACCGCCCAAGCTCACGAACGTGCTGTCGTCGTCGACCCTTGCGTGATGCAGGACCTCGGCATACATCGCTTTGACATCGGTGGTCTCGGGCTTTGTCTTCGTCGAGGTGGGCTGAACAGGGCCGGGCTTGCCTGCGAATTCCGCGACCGCTCGCGCATCGGGTTTGCCGGTGGAGGTGCGCGGCAGCTCATCGACTACACACACCCGAACTGCTGTTGCGGGAAGGCCGCTGAACTGGGCTGTCAAGCGTCGCACGTCGTCGACGTCAGCGTTCTCCGCGACGACGACGAGTTCGTCCGTGCCGTCGGTGCAGCACACGGTCAATCCCAGGTGTGCGAGCGCGGACTCGACGCGGTGCAGATCGATACGTAGACCGAACACTTTCGCGAAACCGCTGCGTCGGCCGACCACTTCGTACAGTCCATCGGCCGTTCGCCGGGCCAGGTCGCCTGTTCGCAGCTCGCCGGCGAGCGTGTCACCCAGGCGCAAGTCGCCGGGGTCGTGTGCGTAGCCGAGCATGACGTTCGGCCCCGAATAGACGAGCTCACCCGTCCCGTCCGGGGCATCCGCGACCGGATCGAGCCGAAAGGACCCGCCGGGAATCGGCCGTCCGATGGAATGCGGATGAGCGGCGGCAAGATCCGGTGGCAGATACGCCATTCGGGCGGTCGCCTCCGTTTGCCCGTACATGACGAACAAGTCCCATCCCTGGCGTCGGCCCAGCTCGGCATACGTGCGGACGCGATCGGGCGACAGCTTTCCGCCGGCCTGCGTGACGTACCGCAGGTCGTGAAGATTCAGCTGGTCGAACCCGATACGGTCGAGCAGATCGAAGGTGTACGGCACACCCGCAAAGGTGGAGGCGCGGTGGGTGCGCGCAAGGCCCCACAGTCGAGGATCAGTGACCGAAGAGTTGGTCAGAATCAAGGCAGCACCGCGCAGGAGGTGGCTGTGGACGACCGAAAGCCCATAGCAGTAGTGCATGGGTAGCGTGGTCACGGCACGGTCGGTGGGTCGGATGCCCAGGTATTCGGCAATCGACTCGGCGTTGGCCTGCACGTTGTCGTGCGAGAGACGGACGAGTTTGGGTGATCCGGTCGAACCCGAGGTGCTCAGCAGCAACGCGAGATCAGGGTGCAGCTCATGTCTGGATTGTCGATCGAATTCCTCGACGACCGTGTTGCCGTCGAGGGTGCGCACCACCACATCGGGCCGATATGTGTCGATGAGCCCGTCGAGATGGTCGGGATTGTCGTCCGAGGCCAGCAGTACGGGGTGTCCTGCACGCAGCGCCGCGAGGTAGGTGACGACGACCTCGACCTTGTTGGTGCCGGCGATCAGTACCAGACGACGGCCACGTCCAAGTCTGGCCGCCTGCCGGTCGATGCGCTCGTCCAGGTCGCGGTAGGTGATCGTCTCGTCCACCGATATCAGACCCGGTGCGTCACCGAATCTGCCCAAATCGTGCGCTAAGCGCACACTGGGGCGTTTCGGGCGGTTGAAGTCTCTGGGCACCGAGCGAGTCTATAAGGGCTGCCGAACCTAACCTTCCGGCGACGAATACGACTCCGCGCCCGCGCGGACGAGCGTGGCTCGTCTGTCCACACACCGCTCGGACACAGATGATCGGGGTCAGCGACGCCTACTCGGCGGTCGATTCGGCAAGTCCGGTCCGATTGTCGCACCGTGGTCGATCTGATGATCGCCGACGGATCGACCGAGTATCGATGCGCCGCCCTTTGCTCACCCTCACGCTTCGATCGATGGCATGGAGGTGACGCCACCGGGCGGTGGCGGGAACCGATCTGAGTCGGGCCGTAGCGGTTCCGCAGGCTGCGCGCGAGCGGGTGTCGGTCATGACGCGGCGGCGATCAGCCGGGCGAGAACTCCGGATTCGAGGAGGATGAAGAGACCCAAGCCGATGAACACCGCTGGGACGAGCCAGTGCTCGACCCGTTCGAGAGTGTCGACGACCTTCCTGCGAGTGCCCAGCAGCCTGCCGGCGTAGCACCAGATCCCGACGCAGATCAGGAACACGGCGATGGTGACTGCGGTCTGTGGTGGACCGAGCGTCCGAAAGACCGGGGTGTAGACGGCGATGTTGTCGGCACCGTTGGCGATGGTGATGGCAGCAACGCCTGCCATTCCGGTGGCAGCGACCGGGGGTTCGTCCTCGTCGTCGCTGCGCAGCCAGCGGATCAGCGTCCAGAGCCCCAGCGACAGGGGCAGCACACCGAGTAGCCCGACCCATTCTTGCGGCACGATCACCAGTCCCAGAGCGGCGACGACGCTGGTCGCGACGAGGGTGATCAGGCCGAGGTACTGGCCGGTGACGATCTGCCACGCCCGCGGCCTACCCTGGCTGGCGGAGGCGACGAACAGCACCGTCAGCACGACGATGTCGTCGATGTTGGTGCCGGCGAACATCGCCACTGCCGCGGCGATGGTGGTGATCACTGCCGCACCGGGCGTCGGTGAGGATGTAACCGGACGCCCCCGGTGCCGCACGCGACCGTCATGGAGGTCGATCGGATTCGAGGTCGGGGAGCAGTCATACGGATCGTTGCTCCGTGCCCGTGGGATCGACGCGGGTTCGGCCCTCCCGGAGCGACGCGAGGACGACCAGGACTACGCCGCATGTGAGGTAGGTGTCGGCGAGGTTGAAGGTGGGCCACCATCCGGTGTGGAAGTAGTCCGTCACGCGGCCGTCGGCAGCGCGGTCGATGACGTTGGCGGCCGCTCCGGCGACGACCGCCGACAGCCCCACCGTCCCGGTCAGTGAGCCGACGGGGACGGTGCGCCACGCGTACACGGCGATGGCGAGAGTGATGATGGCGGTGACCGCGATGATGACCCCTGGCGGCAGCCCGTTCCCGACGCTGAAGGCGACACCGCTGTTGTAGGCAAGCCTGAGTTGCAGCAACCCCAGTTCGATGACGCGGCCGTCGGAGAGTGCGCGGCGGGCGACGGGGTCGGCCGCGAGTGCCGCCGCGACGAGGACGGCGACGACGATCGCCAGGGTCCACCGGGATCGAGTCGCCGAGCGTCCCCCGGTCGAGACACCCGGCATCGGGCCCGAAGTGGGGTCTGGGCTCATGTCCAGGCCTCGGCTGCTGCCGGGGCAGGTGCGGGCACCGCTGCGGCGGACAGGGGGTGGGTGCGGCCGGCGCGGACTCCGTTGGCGATGACCACGATCTCGGCGAGTTCGTGCACCAGCACCACCGCGGCCAGGCCGAGGATTCCGAACAGGGCGAGCGGCATCAGCACGGTGATGATCGCCAGCGACAGCCCGACGTTCTGCAGCATGATGCGTCGGGATCGGCGCGCGTGGGCCAGGGCGTGCGGCAGGTGCCGCAGGTCCTCACCCATCAGGGCGACGTCGGCGGTCTCGATGGCCACGTCGGTGCCCATGGCGCCCATGGCGATACCGAGGTCGGCGGTGGCCAGTGCGGGGGCGTCGTTGACGCCGTCGCCGACCATCGCGGTCGACCGGCGGCCCTTCAGGTCGCCGATGATGCGTGCTTTGTCCTCCGGTCGCAGATCCGCGTGGACCTCCTCGATGCCGACGTCGGCGGCCAGTGCGCGGGCGGTGCGTTCGTTGTCCCCGGTGAGCATCGCGACGTGGTACCCGTCGCGGCGGAGACCGGCGACGACTTCCGCGGCTTCGGGTCGCAGTTCGTCGCGGACCGCTATCGCGCCGAGGGTGCGGCCGTCCTGTTCGACGAGGACGGCGGTGGCTCCGGCGTGCTGCATCCGTTCCACGTCCGCGGCCAGCGGGCCGGGGTCGATCCACCCTGGTCGGCCGAGGCGGACGTCGTCGCCGCAGAGGCGGCCGGTGAGGCCGGCTCCGGTGACTGCGACGACGTCGTCGGCGGGTGTGTGGTCGTCGACGGCGGCGAGGATCGCCGCGGCCAGGGGGTGCTCGCTGCGCACTTCCAGCGCTGCGGCCACGGCGAGGACCTGTTCGCGGGTCGCACCGTCCGCGGTGGCGACGTCGATGACGACCGGCTTGTTGCGGGTCAGGGTGCCGGTCTTGTCGAGCGCGATCACGCGGATGCGGCCCAGCGCCTCAAGAGCTGAGCCTCCCTTGACCAGGACGCCGAGTTTGCTGGCGGCGCCGATCGCCGCGACGACGGTGACCGGGACGGCGATGGCCAGTGCGCACGGTGAGGCGGCGACGAGGACGACCAGTGCGCGTTCGATCCATACCCGTGGTTCGCCGAGCAGGCTGCCCACGGCGGCGATGAGGGCGGCGGCGACCATGATTGCCGGCACCAGGGGCCTGGCGATCGTGTCGGCCAACCGCTGAGCCTCACCTTTGCGGGACTGCTCGGCCTCGACGATCCGGACGATCTTGGCCAGCGAGTTGTCCTCGGCACGTGCGGAGACCTCCACCTCGAGAACGCCGGTTCCGTTGATCGCCCCGGCATACACGTCGTCGCCGGGCCCGGCCTCGACGGGCACCGATTCGCCGGTGATCGCCGAGGTGTCGAGCGCGGTGGTGCCGCGGCGGATGGTGCCGTCGGTGGCGATGCGCTCGCCGGGCTTGACGATCATCATCTCCCCGAGCATCAACTCGGTCGGCGACACCGCCTGCTCGAGGCCGTCTCGTCGGACTGTGGCGGTGTCGGGAACCAGGGACAACAGTGCCCGTAGACCTCGCCGTGTGCGGGCGACCGCGTACTCCTCGAGGCCCTCGCTGATCGCGAACAAGAACGCGAGCATCGCGGCCTCGCCGACCTCACCAAGGATCACGGCACCGACCGCCGCGATGGTCATCAGGGTGCCGACACCGATCTTGCCGCGCGCGAGCCGCCGAAGGGTCGACGGGACGAAGGTGTAGCCGGCGACGATCAACGCGAGTGATTCGAGCACCAGGGTCAGCCGATCAGGGCCGCCGATCCAGTCAATGATCAGCCCTGCCGCCAGCAGTGCACCGGCCACCGCGGCAGCTCGGATCTCGGTGATCTGCCACAGCTTGTCGGGTTCGTGCTCCTCGTCGCCGTCCAGGCGGGGTTCGTCGTGGCCGCAGCCGCATGCGTCGCTCATCCGGTCACCGCCGACCCGGCGGGCGCGGTGCCGTAAACCGGGCAGAGTGCCACCGCGTTCCCCGTGACGGCGAGGAGGGTCTCGGCCGAAGCGAGCAGGTCCAACAGTTCCGGCCGGACGAGGGAGTAGAACACCTGCCGGCCCTGGGGGCGACCGACGACCAATCCGCAGTCCCGCAGGCACGCCATGTGCGCCGATACCGTCGACTGTGCCAGCCCCAGCTCGCTCACCAGGTCCGCTACACGCACCTCCCTGCTGGCGAGACGGCGAACGATAGCCAACCGTGTCGCATCGGAAAGGCTGTGGAACAACGACACTGCCGCATCGAAAGTCGACGTGGAACCGCCGGGCAGGCGGCCATCCTTATTGATCGTCATGCAACGATGATAGCATCTAAGCCCGGTATGATCGCTATGCGTGAATGCTCGGCCCCGGTCTCGTCGGCACGAGTCCGATCCTCGTCGTGCCGTACTGAGACAGGACGACGGCACGACGAAGAACACCTCCGTGGTGTGGGACCCGGTCACCGGACCTGCGGACGCACGCGACAAACCGCAGTTGCTCCGTACGGCGCGGTCGAGATCGCCGACTTCCCGATCGCGGTGGCACCTGCTACGAAGGCGCTTTCGATTCCCTACTCGCCGAATCCGTCCGAGACGGCGAGGAGGCCGAGGTCAACCAGCTGCATTGCGGGTCGAACGGCGCGCCGACGCGTCGGGAGTGTCGTCGAGACGATCGAACGCACCGGTCATTGCGGCATGCAGCTCG
Source organism: Rhodococcus sp. I2R (assembly GCF_020889545.1). Lineage (NCBI taxonomy): Bacteria > Bacillati > Actinomycetota > Actinomycetes > Mycobacteriales > Nocardiaceae > Rhodococcus > Rhodococcus sp. I2R. The sequence continues at coordinate 43,182 of NZ_JAHUTG010000029.1, read as the reverse complement.
GTGAGCTGCGCGATCGACTCCTCCTCCCGGGTGATGTGCTCGCGCAGTGTTGGCCGCAGCCCGGTCTTCACAGCGGCGCAGGAGTCGTTCTCCCATGCGCGCAGCATCGTCTTGATCTGTGGCAGCGTCAGTTTCGAGCTTTTCGCGGCGGTGATGAACGCCAACCGTTGCTGTGCTCGTTTGTCGTAGACGCGGTACCCGTTCGGGGCTCGGTCCGCCGGCAGCAGCCCCTCGCTTTCGTGGAAGCGCAGCGTCGTCGCCGGCACCCCGTCGCCGAGGAGAGTTACGAGATCAGATCAGCAGGGCTTCGGCAAGCCTGGTCTTCGTCCGTACGCAATCGTCAAAGACTGCGCTCGCCCTGTCGATTCGTTCTGTACGACGCCGCGCGAGAGGCTCGCCCGGCAAGCTTCCCCCGACTTTCGGGAAGTCGGGGGAAGTATCCTATCGCAGGTCGTCAGCCGGTCAGCAACACATCATTGCGGCGCACATGTCCCCACACATGCCGGTGGCCATCATGATCTGGCAATCCCACCACGTCTGCAGGTTGGTCATCAGTTCGGTCATCGGAATCTCCCTCAATTCTGGTCCCGAGGAGACGGGACATCACGACCATATACTGAGTACGTACATAGATAGTAGATGTCGTGTTACCGACGACCCTAGGATCAGGAGACGACAGGGCAGGAGGCGATAGGTGCGGGTGAACGGATTCGGTGAACTCGAGGCGGTAGTGATGGATCGCCTGTGGGCCCGCGGTGCGCGAAGCACCGTGCGGGAGTTGTTCGACGAATTGGCCGAGCAGCGGGTGATTGCCTACACCACGGTGATGTCGACGATGGACAACCTGCACCGTAAGGGCTGGTTGGAGCGCACCCGTAGGGGCAAGGCGTTCGACTACTGGCCGACGTTGTCTCGCGAGGAGCACAGTGCCCGGCTGATGCGTCACGCGTTCGCTGCGGGCGGCAAGTCGGACCTGGTGCTCACCCATTTCGTCGAGCAGATGAGCGACGAAGAGTCGGAGCGTGTGCGAAGAGCGTTGCGCAGACTGACCGACCCCGGCCAGTCGCGATGACTCTGACTCTGTGCCTGCTGCTCTACGGGCTCGTGGTCTCGGTAGCCGGTCCGCCTGTGCTCGCGCGACTGACCCGCCGGGGCATCGCTCCGCAGCTCGGGATAGCTGCCTGGAGTGCAGCAATGGCGGTGGTGATCCTGACCTGGACCGGCGCGGCGATCATGCTCGTCACCGAAGCGGTGCATTGGAACAGAGACGCTCACTGGGTGTCAGCGTGCGTCGTCGAGGTGCTCCGGTCGATCGACGGCCGTGCCGCAGCACTGCTTCAGGGAACACTGATAGCAGTCTCCGCGGTCGCTGCGGCGGCGCTTCCGTTGGTGGTGTGGAGGGCTGGGCGGGGCATGCTGCGGATGCGAACGCACACGCTTCGCCACGCCCGGACGGCGAGGGTGATCGGCCAACGCCTGCCCGGTACCGACGCGGTGGTCGTCGACACCGCGGATCGGCTCGCCTACTGCGTTGCTGGCCGTCCGAAGACCATCGTGATCACTACTGGTGCCCTGGATGCACTCGTCCCGGATCAGTTAGGCGCCGTCTTGGCGCACGAACGTGCTCACCTAATCGGTCGCCATCACCTGCTGCTCGCCTCTGTTCGCGGACTCGCCGCGGCAGCTCCATGGATGCGGTTGTTCCGCGACGGGGCGACCGAGATCGCCCTGCTGCTCGAGATGTGCGCGGACGACAGCGCTGCCCGCTCCCATGGTCGGCGGGCGCTACTCGGTGGTCTGCTCGCCCTCACTGGTTCGTCCGTCGCTCCCGCGGGTGCCCTCGGCGCGAGCGGAGGCGACGTGCTCGCTCGTGCTCATCGCCTCACCGTCGCTGTGTCCACCCCCGTGCACGCGCGGGCCCGCACCCAACTGTCCTTGATCGTCCTCTCGATCACCGCGAGTCCGATCGTGTTCGGTGCCCTCGCCGCTGCGGGTGTGATCATGTGTGGTCCGATGGGCTCTTGAGTGGTCCTGCCAAGAGCGGGTCGATCGGTCAGTGGTGACGGCAGTCGCCGCGCCGAGCCAATTTCAATCGTGCGCCCTCGTCCGTCGAGCGACGGGTAGAACTGTCCCTCGGGTGCGGGGGCGTCGTTATGCAAGGCGATCAGGTTGCCGTCGGTGTCGACGGTTGCGAACTGCGTCGATCCCTGGTCCGTCGAGACGGGACGGCCCGCATCTGCGGGATGAAGAACGCCCGCACGGGACATCTCGTCGGATCGACGACCGCCGGATTCAGCGACGTCCGCGACTCCGCACTCAAAAAGGGATGCGGGCCCCCGAGCACGGCTGTATCACCTTCATTGTTCGGTGTCACCGAAGGCATTAACAGCACGCCGAACACCGTCAGTGCTTTCAGCAAACCGGCCTCCGGAGCTGTGCCCCGTCGACCATGCCGATCAGCTGACTGTATGTCACCGACGATACCAATGAGTACCCCCTGGGGTATCCCGATTCGGGTGTCAGCCGAGGATGGCTTCCCGGAGCTGAGCCATGCTCGGCGCACCCGCCGGCCCGTCACCTGTCATGTACACACGGCAGGCCAGACCGACTGCGGCGGATGTGTCGCCCATGACGTCGACGCCGTCGACGAGAACGGTCGGAGAGCCACGAAAACGCACCTGTTCGGCCATGTCCACCGTGTCCACGCGTTGATAGACGAGCACGGCGTCCGAGTGTTCCGCGGCGAGGAGCTGCAACCGTTCAGCAGTGACCGTCCAGTTCGGGCAACCGTCGAAATACTGCAGGGTGATCTCCATCCACCCACGGTATATCCGTGCTGAAGTTGGCAGCGCACAGGTCGTAGAATTCGATTACGCGGAAGGAGACGGAGTGCCGAACTTCTCCCGTCACTCTCGACGGAAAGGGCTTGCTCATGAATCTGTCCAGTGAGAGTGACGGCACCTCGGCCTGTTCCTGCTGTGGTCGCGATTTCCCGACCGTGAAGTTGCACTCCCTGGCAGGGGGAGCTGCCTATATCTGCCGACGTTGCGGACTGTGGGTTGCGATCCGTCGACGCTAGAGAGAACAGCGTGGGTGTACCGCTCTTCAGTAGGCTGCCTGCACCGATACGTCGTCTCGGCCATGGCGTACCGCCGTACGCAACCGGCGCGCGTCGCCCGTGCGGCTCGATCCGGCCCGTACCAAAGCCCGGGTCGGCGGCGTCCACCGCCGCGACCTTTCGCGGCCATGTCGCGCAGATTCTGCGATTGGTTCCCGTCGACCACGTGAAGAGGCTGTTGCTGCGCCTCGTCCAGCGTCACTCGTACACAGATCGGGTTGTCGGACATGTGCAATGCGTTCACCGACTCGTCGATCGACCCACCGAGCGCGATGGCCAACGCGTAGCGATGCGGGCGAACCACCCGCGGTTGTCCACAGCGGGAGACCCAGAAAGCTGGCAAGGGACACGTATTCGAAGCATGCAGTATTCCCTTGCTCCTGCGGTCGCGGCTGTGCCCGGTGTACGTAGCAGACCACTTTCGCTGATCTTTGCGTTAGCTTTGCCCTGGGACTGTCTGAATAACGGTGGATCCGGTCCTTGGACAGTGGAAACCTCGTAGACAAGACCGCGAGGCACACTCGGTGGCAGTATTTTGGATCTGGGTCTCCTCACCGCAGCGGCCTGAATGTGGGCCGACCTCACCACAGTGTGAACGGCAGCCCGGCGTGCTCGGCCACGTGAATTCTCTCCTCGATAGTGTCGCGGTCTTCGTGTTGTTCAAGGCTGGTTCGGATGGCGTCGGCGATGGCGCGGGTGCGCCCGGCCGGTCCGCGGACGTCGGCCAGTGGGCTGGAAATGTTGCGGCGGCGTAGGTCGTATTCGCTGCGGTTGGTGCGGTTCGTTCCCAGACGTAGGTGGGTGGGGTTGGTGCAGCCGGCGAAATCGCACTGATGGCACAGCACCGCATCATCGGTGTTGGACCACCCCAACCGCGGAATGACGCCGTATTCGAGCTGGTAGGCGAACAAATGCGCCGGCACGGTCCCGCGGCGGGACGGCCCGGGCAGACTCGCGGCGCGGAACGATCCGTGCCCGGTCGAGGACACCCTGGCAATCCAGGGCCAGCACCGATCGTGTTGGCGTCGATAGCGTTTGGACTCGAACCGGGCGACAACAGCAGGATTGTCGAGCCAGGACCGCCACAGACGTTCAGGGATCCGGACCGGTTGCGGCTGCCCGATCAGCGTCATCTGGAACGCCGGCGGCGCGGGAATGGCGTCCGGCATGCCGGGAAGGGGCAGCGGAACATCGCTGACGAACGACATCACCGACCTCCTGAAATCTCGATTCAAGCTGTTACCGCAATTGACGGTAGGCGCGGGGTCCGACAGGAACCAGGGGCTGTGGCCTGGAAGTTTTCACTCGGGTGGGTTGTCGATGCGGGCGGCGAGGTACTCAGCGTTGTCGCGGCCGGCGAGAGCGGACCAGCGGGTCGCCGCAGCCACCGACACTCCGAGCAGATCAGCAAGGACCGGTGCAGGGAGATCAGCTGCCAGCGCGCACAGCGCCGCACCGCGGGCCGGCTTCGTGAAGATTCCGGCCGTCTTGTTGAGGTTGGTGGAGAGCCTGCTTCCCGAAAAGTGTGTTCCAGGCCGGTATCCGGGGAAGAGCCACACCGGGGCATCCGGCGGTTGCTGCCGCGGTTGTTGCTCGTTTTCTTCGAGGAGTTCGGCCACCAGGGAGGCCAACGGCGGCGGAATCAGCACCGGCACCGTATGCAATATCAGGTGCATGCCAGTGTCGTCGGTGACGACGTCATCTGCGGTGAGTTCGACGATGTGGGTAGGGATTTGGGCGTACAAAAGCAGCAGGGCACCGGCGACCCGAAGCGTGAGGTCCAGATTGGGGTCGCGCAGGCATCGTCGCAGCAAGGCCCAGCGTTGGTCGTCGCCGAGGATGTGTTGCGGCAACCCTTCGCGTCCGAGGCTCGGTACGTGGAGGTCGGCGGTGAGGTGGTGAGAGTTCGCCCAGAGGAGGAAGTCGCGCAGTCGCCACCGGGTGGTCGTCCCGTCGTCGAGCCAGCGATCGACGTCGGCTTGGCGCGCGCCGGCCAGGTCGCGGTCGTGGTCGGTGAGCCAGGTCAAAAACTGTGCCGCGGCGGTAATGCGGGCGCGGGCGTAACGCGAGACGCTTCCCGCCGCCGGTGGGTGTGCTCCGCCTCCCTGGGCACGGTGCCGGGCTCGGTGCAGCACGGACCAGGCTGCGTAGGGGCGCAGCAGCAGAGCGATGTCGCGGGGCAGACCGTCGAGCAGTTCGTCGATCCAGGCATCTACGGCGTCGAGGTCGTGGCTGCGGTCGTCGAGAACACCGGTGTAAACGAGGACAGTACGCAGGTGGCGCACGTGGGTGCCTTGTTTGAGCCGGTCGAGGCTGGCATGAGTGATCGGATCACCCGACTCGACCAGCGAGCGCAGAAGGGTGACCCACTGCGCGCGGTTGAGCAGCTGGTGAGAGCGTTCCCTCGGGGTTTCGTCGAGCAGAAATGTGGCAACACTGGCGAGTTGAGGATGAACGCGTCCGCCGGGGCCGGTGAGGAGATCCCGGACGCGGGATTCGACGCTGCAGGACAGGCAGAAGGTGTTCTCGATCAACAGGCCCACGATTCCACAATGGCGGCAACGCCAGTTCCGGCAGTCTCCGGAACAAGGTCCGCAGATCCGGTTGCCGTGGGTGTCGATCCCGACGAGCGGCCGACTCTGACCGCACCCGGCGCAGGGTGCGGGGGTGCGTCGCAGGTGCCGGTAGCAGGACCCGCAGATGGCACCGATCGGCAGCGTCGTCTGAATTTTCACTGTCCGTGAGCATTGGACGCACCGGCGTTTCTGCTGGCGGCGGGCCCGGCAGGTCGAGCAGATCGGTTTTCCGGATGTTTTTCGCCCGCAGGGTTTGTCGGCGCCGCAGACGCTGCAGGTTCGGGTCGGCGGCACCCAGCAGCGGTAACAGATCCACGCGTCCATCGTCTCGGTGACGCGTCGGGCATACTCGGTTTCTTGCCCGCATTCGCAGCACTGATGAACACGTCCGCGGTGGTAACAGCGTGAACAGAGCGGCCCGTGTTCGGTGAGAGCGTGTGCGGGTGTGTTCTCTCGTCCGCATGAGCTGCAGGTGTGCAGTTTTCGGGGACCGCAGTTCTGGCACACAGGGTTTCCGTCGACGCGGTAGTAGATGCGCGCAGCCTTGCCGCATATGTGGCAGGTGTGTATTCGGTTCGGATCGCGTGCTGCGCAGCGGCTGCAGATGGTGCCGCCGGGTTCGCGGACTGTGGGTATGCCGAGTTCGCCGCACCGTACGCAGGTCGTCAGCCGCGTCTTGTTGTAGCAGCTTCGGCAGATGCCGGCGCCGTCGTCGCGGTACGGCAACGTCCGCACTTTTCCGCAGCGATGACAGTGGACTCGCCGCACACTCGGGTGCTCGGCGGCGAGCAGATCGAGAAGTGTCCGCAAGACGGCCGGCCCGGCCGGATCGCCGGCGGTGAGGGCGCCCGGGTGCTCGCTCAGATAGGTGAGCAGCCGCCGGGCGTTCGCCGGTAACAGTCCCAGAGCCGCGATCTGGGTGTGGAGGCGATCGGGGTCGGATCCGGGGATCCGCTCGGTCAGGAGTGCGACGATCTCCGCGCAGGTGTCTTCCGCGTTTGGGGGCGGGCGGCTGGTCACAGACCTTCGGGACGACGGATGGTGGTGCGCCGCACCACCGGCTGCGGGCGGGGTGCGTGGGTGTCGCCGGATGTTTTGGGGACTTGATGGTCGGCGGCGGTGATGTCGATCAGATCGGCGACGCCGACGTCGAGGATGTCGCACAGGGCGGCGAGGGTGTCCAGGCTCAGGCGCTGTGGGGTGGTGGTGACGAGGCGGAAGACTTGTTCGCGGGAGAGGTGGATTCCGCGTTCGGCCAGAAGCGGGACGAGGTCGGTGGTGGCGAACATGTTCCGGGTGGCCATGAGTTGGCGCAGGTTCCACCGGTAGGTCATCTTCTTGTTCACGGCTGCTCCCACAGGTCGGGGTGCCGGCTGAGGGCACGGAGGAGGAGTCGGTTGCGGTACTCGTCGGAAACTCCGGTGTAGATGGCGGTCGTGGCGGCGTAGGTGTGCCCGACCTGGGTGGAGACGAACTTTTCCGGGTAGTCGAACTCGACCAGATGGGTGATGTAGGAGTGCCGCAGACAATGCAAATCCAACGTCGGATCGAGGCCGGCGGCGTCGCGGGCGGTGACGAACGCTTCGTTGATCCGGCGCAGCGAGATCCGTCCGGCGCGTTCGGTCACCCACACCGCGGGATGCGCGCCGACACCGAACGCGGGCCGGATCTCGCCGCACCACTGTTCGAGGACGGGAACGATCCAGTCCATTTCCGGGACGGTGAGCACGGTCCGGCGTTTCGGGGCGCTCCCGCGGGACGATTTCCCCCAACGCACGAACAGAGCGCCGCAGCGCCCGAAGGCGGGCGCTTTCGGATTGTGCCGCAGGTCCGCGAGGTCGAGTCCCCAGGCTTCGCGGCGGCGGAGCCCATAGGCGTAGATCGTTTTCAGGAGCGCGGCGTCGCGCATCGCGGCCAACGATCCTTTGCGGCGGTGGGCGCGGATGTCGTCGACGCGGCCGTCGGCGGCGTCGAAGAGGGCTTGGATTTCGTCGTAGGTCAACGGTCGCCGGCGGGGGTCGCCTTCGTAGTCGGCGACGTGGACGATGCTGTTCCATTCGTGCAGCACCTGTGAGGGGGCGACGCCGAACCGGTCGAGACATTCGGTAGTCCAGCCGTAGCGGGGATCGGTCAGATATTGCAGGAACATCCGCAGAGTGGTCTCGTAGAGGCGTGCGGTGGTAACGACGATCGGCTGCGGCCTGCTCCGGCAGTGGCCGATGAATGCTTCGATGTCCGCGCACGTCCACTGCCACGGGTATTCGTTGGCGAATTCCATGACTCGGCGGACCAGGATCAGGCGGGAGTCGATGGTGGCTGCTTTGAGGAATCGGGTTCGTTGTTGCAGCGCCCATCCGGCGAGCATCGCCTCGAACACCGCGGTGTGCGGGTCGAGGTGGGTGACCCCGCCGGCGAGGACGAGGTGCGCGGCACCGGGAAGATCGACCGTATCGACCATGTTGTAAACGATGCAACATTGCTGCACTGTTAGCAACAGCTAACCGATTTCCTACTCATTCGAGCGGAAACGTTGCGGCGCCGTCCCCAGATGGGCAGTCATACGGAAACAGCGCACGGCACCGAAAAACCGACACATTGGTAGACACAATCATGACGAACGTCGAGGGGCCCTGAGGGGGCGGGTGCCCTAGCCGGTGAGGATGCGGTAACGCGGTGAAACGAGATGGTAACGGATTAAATCGGTATTTGTAATACTGATTTGCGATCTTGGTGTGAGCTCCGCAAGCGACGAAGCTCGCGGCAGCCTGGTAGGTCACCGAATCACTTCCCCCACAATGGAGTCAGCCATGACCATCAACTTCACGATGTCCACCGAACAACGGAAGCTTCAGCATGAAGTACGCGAGTTCTCGGAAAACGTGCTCGCTCCTGTGATCACAGCGGCCGATGCAGAGGTTGACCCCCTCATTGGTTTTCAGATGACGAAACCCGCTTATATCGAGGCCTATCGCGCAGGAATTTCTATGTGCATGCTACCGAAAGCGTATGGCGGCGGCGGGGTCTCATGCGTCGACCTGGTTATTGCCGCCGAAGAGATTTGCGTCGTGGACCCCGGGTTCGCCTGCACGGTTCTCTGTAACGGCCTTGGCCTGATGCCAATTGCCTGGTACGGCAACGACGAGCAGAAGGAAAGGTTCCTGACCGCAGCAACTTCCGATCCTACCGGCGAATACCTCGGCGGCTGGACTGCGAGCGAGCCACCCGGAAACCCCTCCGGCACAGCCAACTTCGATATCGATCTACCACGGCCAGCCGGAGTCGGGCTCACCGCAGTTCTCGACGGCGACGACTACGTAGTGAACGGACGAAAATACTGGCCCTCCTCCGCGGGATGGGACGAGCAAGGAACCAACGCAGGGACGCTGATCGTGCGCACCGACTCGGAGAAGGGAGGTACGCAGGGGTTGTCGGCGTTGATCCTCGAACGAGGAACTCCCGGCGTCACCTACCGCCACCTGGACAAGATCGGCCACCGACTTGCCTCGAACGCGGAAATCGTCTTCGACAACGCCCGAATCCCCGCTGCCAACCTCCTCCCCGGTGCAGCCGGCAACGGCGACCTGGTCATCAACCGCAACTTCGCCTGGTCAGGACCCGTCGCGGCCATCGCCGCCGTCGGCATGGCACGCGCGGCGTACGAAATGGCGCTCACCTGGGCGAAGACGAACACTGGCGGCGGTTTGAAGCCCATCATCGGCTTCCAGAACGTCGGGTACGTACTCGGTGACGTGGCATCCAAGATCGAGATGGCGCGGTACTTCTCCTGGCGAGCTGCCGATTATTTGGACAAGCACGACCAGCACGCCGAACTGGTCGGAGCGATGAACAAGATCCAGGTCACCGAGCTCATGTTTGACTGCGTGTACAAATGCATGCAAATCGTAGGCGTCAACAGCCTCGAGACGCAGAACGGATTCGGCAAAATCCTGCGCGAGGCCGCCGTGCTCCCGATTTACGACGGCGGAAACATGGGCATGCAACGTCGCCGCGTCCACGGAATCCTCGCCGATCCAACATTCAACCCGCGGGCCATCATGGAAGACGAGTACGTCAGGTTCGGTAAAGAGCACGAAGGCATCGGAACACTCGCAGGCTGATTTTCTCGGGATCGCTTGTTCGGCCGGTAGAGGAACTGTCCTCTGCCGGCCGAGTCCCCTGAGGTTCGTCGAGTCCATGCTCAGCAAGCAATGCACTGACCCGCACCTGTAGAGTCCGGACCAGTAGCAACGGAGGCGAACAGGATGAAACACACGAGTCACGCCGACTACGCATTGCGGGTTCTACTGTACTTACGTGTCGCGCCTGGACAGCGCGGTTCGGTCAGCGAGATAGCTACAGCCCACAAGATCTCACGAAACCACCTCGACAAGGTCGTGCAAAAACTCGCCGGCGCCGGATTGGTCGAGACTGTGCGCGGTAGAGCGGGCGGGGTGAGTCTCGTCAAGGACCCATCGGACATCACCGTCGGCGAGATCATGAGAACGATGGAAACCGATTACGCCGTCGTCGAGTGCCTCGGCGCCGTTCGGTTCTGCCGCGTTGCCGGCGTCTGCGGCGCACGAGATGTCTTCAGTCGCGCCCTGGACGCATACTTCGAAGTCCTGGACCAGTCGACACTCGAGGAGATCGCAACAAACGATTACGGGCTGCGCGGCGCACTCGGCCTATCCGGACGCGCAACCACACACTAATCGACACCGACCCATCGACAATCCGATCTCACACAACCCTTCACCACACCGTACGTGAACATCGAAGCCGTACAGCGGCAACGCTGTTGACACGAAGGTCCTCCTATGCCCATCGACTTCGATCTGACCGACGAGCAAAAGCAACTCAAATACCACGCGCGAGATTTCGCAACCGGCGTTCTGCGCCCAGTCTCGGAACACGCCGACGCCATTACAGACCCCCAACACGCGTTCGCCACGATGAAACCGGTCTACCGCGCTGCCGCCGAAGCAGGTTTCACCACAATGTTTCTCCCCCGAGAATTCGGGGGCGGTGGAGCATCGAACATCGACTTCCTCATCGCAATCGAAGAACTGTGCGCGGTCGACCCAGGCTTTCCCACCATCGTGCTAGTGAACGGACTCGCGCTCATGCCCATCGTGTGGCTGGGCAGCGACAGTCAGAAGGAAAAATGGCTGCGCAGAGCCACATCGGACCCGGACGGCTCGTTTCTCGCAGGATGGGTTGTCAGCGAACGCGGAGGAACTGCTAACTTCGACCACCCAAGCCCATCCGCTGGAATACAGTTGCTGGCCGACCACCACCCGCGCCAAAGAAACTACGCACTGAACGGCGAAAAACACTGGCCCTGCAATGCGGGCGGTTGGGACTTGAACGGCGCCGATCTCAACGTCTGCGTGGCACGAACCGACCGAACTAAAGGCGGAGAGAGCGCCCTCAGCGTATTCGTCATCGAACGCGGCACCCAAGGCATCGAATACGAAGTCATCGACAAGATGGCCCATCGGACATGCCAAAACGTGACAATGACCTTCCGCGATGTACGTATCCCGGAAGAGAACATCTTGACTCAGGGTGACGGCGACCTGCTCATCCAACGCAACTTCACCTGGTCCTCCCCTATCGCCAGCATCGCCGCCGTCGCGGTGGCACGCAGCGCCTACGACTTCACCCTCAAATGGGCCAAAACCTACACCGGAGGTGGAACCTCACCGATCATCAACCATCAGGCCGTCGGAAATCTCCTCACCGAGGTTGCATCACGCATCGAGGCCGGCCGCTACTTCTGCTGGAAGACCGCCCATTACATGGATAAACATCCAGGCCAGGGACATGCGCTGGGTGGGATGAACAAAACCTTCTGTGGTGACCTCATGCAAAAAGTTGTCTACGACTGCATGCGTATCGTCGGCGTCAACGCCCTCGACCGCCGCTTTCCCTTGGAGAAGCTCTACCGCGAAGCAATGGTCTTTCCGCTCTACGACGCGGGAAACCTCGCCATGCAACGGCGCCGCGCGTGGGGCGTCATGGCCGATAGCTCGTTTTCCGCCGACACCTTCGTAGATGGGAATCCACTCGAATTCACGCGCTCGATGCAGGGTTACGGTTCCCGTATCGATCACAGCTGAAGCCAGGACCCCAGGAGCACTTCGAACTGTGCTTGTCGCGCACTTCGTGAATCGCGAACTCGGAACCGGTCAACGGCCGGCTGAGTTCGAGCATCAACGCGTACCGATGCGGGCGCACGACCCGCTGCCGTTCGTCGTGCATCAGCCAAAAGCCGGCAACGCGTAACTATTCGAAACATAGATCCGCGCAAGGTTTGAGAATCTCCTGCGGTAAGTTGGTATCGGTCGAATGCGTCCCCGGATGCAATTCCGCTCAGTTTCTGCCGTATCCGTCGTCGGCAATGGCTCCGATCCGGATCGCACACGGGGACCGATGCGGCCGTGCACGACGTAGCTGCGAAACCGAGCTCGCTCGTCGGCGTCGCCGACTATTGACGGTTTCGGCACCGACCTCCCAACCCACCTAGCAACTACCGGCATCGCTGACGCCTTGGCGAAGAGATCAGGGCCAAGCGAGAGATGGTGTGTATCGAACATCCTCTCCACACGCTCAAACCGATTGATTCACGTTGCGACAGTGTTTCTGTTGGTCGAGTCCGCCGGTGGAGCAGAACGATCTCGGGAGCGCGGACCCGTAGGTTTTCGCTGGCCGGGAATAGACCTATCCCCATAGGGATCGTCGCTCGGTGTGAGTGAAGGTGAAGATGCTTGCAAGCAGGCTGATGGCTGCGGTAACCAGGAGTACTTGAGGTCCGGTGATCGCGGCACCGATCAGAGCCCCGGCTGCGCCTCCGGCTGCGAAGGACCCGAGAAGCATTGCATAGCAAAGCCAGTCGAGGTAAGTACCGCCGCCCAGTAGGTGTCTTTCGATCCCTTGGCCCAGTTTGACGACGGTGCCGGTGACGTAGCTCAGGGGGATGTAGGTTTCTTCTCGTTTCGTGAATGCTGTGTTGAGCGCGCCGAGAGCGAACGCAACCAACAGAATGGGATAGAAATTTACGTCGTCGGACGCCCAGCCGGATATCCCGATATCGATGAGCCCTGCCGCGGCGAGGGCGATGGTCGTGACAACTGTTGCTCCGTGTGGGTGATTGGACCAGTATCGGCGGCGGCAGATCGACGCGATCACCACTCCCGCCAGAAAGGCACCCATCAAAGCCAGCGCCGCCCACGGCGATGCGCCGGGTGCAACGGGCTTACCTTCCGGACTGCCGAAATGCCCGATGACGGCGCGTTCGGTGTTGCCGGTCATGAACGTCACGAAATACCCCGCCGAATGCAGAAATGCGACAGCACCCACCATTCCGGCCAGCGCGGACAGTATCCACGACAGTCGCGCCTCCGCGCCGACGGCTGTTTCGCGGCTGAGTGCCACAGAAGATGTCATGCAACCAAGTCTCCCGGCCGTGTACGGAGCCGCAAGTCGATGAGGTGCAGCTCACTCGGCGGTTCTTCGGTGTTCGTATTCCCTTCGGAAGCAATCGAACTCCCACCTGCACCTCGTCTGCCGACCTCGGTGACAAGCCCACCCAGCGGTGTAATTTGCGTGCTCAAGTAGCACGAACTCGCGGCCCATCCGCGCGTGGTCAGTTCCATCCCTGTGGATCGGTGGGCGGCACAGTGTCCGGATATCAGCCGATGAGTCGGAAGGCTTCCGTCCCGCCGAGATGTGGGAACGCTGGCGTACTGTCCTGCGGTTCTATCGCTACCCCTCGACGCTACTACTCACCGAGCACGTACCGGGGGAGACTTTTCCCGGTATGTGCAGGTGGCCGGTGCGTCCAGGCCCCGTCGCCGTTCCGATCGACCGGTGGGGTCGTGCCGTTTCCCGCCGACCCGATGCCCCAGGTAGCGGTCGGGGCGGTCATCGCTGCTCACCGCTCCGGGCGACTGCCCCGGCGCGATCCACGCCCGCCCCTGTCGTGGCGACGCGGTCGTGGCGAGCGGGAAACTGACGTCACCGGCACACCACCGCACCCGGTGTCAGCTGCACCAGGCTCGGACTACTAGCTAATCGGTGTCGATGCCCGCCGCCGTGCCCACGCCGCTCTGGCCGATGTGCCTGACCTCGTCGATGATCTCGAGTATCGGATCGAGACTCTGATGCACCGCACCCTGGAACTACTAGACATCGAGCCGGACGCCGAAGCGTCCGTCGAATGGGTCGGCGAACAGTGACCGACACGGACGATCCGCCAACGCCAACGCCAACGCCAACGCCGAAGTCCGTGCGCCGACGTCACGGTTTGTCGGTGCCGGGTCGTCCCGCCGCGGGGCCTCGCTTCTTGATCGAGCGCGTGCGATCGACTGCTTCGATGTCCGCATTGATGGTTCGGCGGAGCTTCCTCAGGGTCAGTGCCGACAGCGGCAGGCTTGCTGCAAGTGCGCCAAGCAGTACCAACACGAAGGAAATGTCAAGGCTCGTCAGTGCGTCGACGGCCAAAAGCACTCCTGCGGCGACACACACGAAGAGCAGGCGTGCACCGTTGTAGGCCAGCACATGAAGGGCAAGCTGCCCGCGAGCAGTTGAGGGTGCGCGGAACACCGGCATCGGCCGTCCTGTCGTGCGTAGGGGCTTCCTGGGACCTTGATTCAAATACTATGGTGCATAGTATTTGATGGAGGAGCAATATGAACAGCAGCAGAAACCCCGCCCGAGGCCGACGGAGCTCGACTCGGCGATCACGCCCAGCCGGAGTGCCCGGGGGCGTGCGCGCTCCCTGGGCGGTGATAGGCGCGGGTGTCGTCATCGTCGTGCTCGTCGGTGCGATCGGATACAACCTGGCCCCCCGCGTCCTCGAACGCAATCAGGCCGAGCGGTTCGCGCCGACCGCCGACGACCCGGACCCCTCCCGCGGCATCGACGGCGTCGTCGAGGTCGAGTATCCGGCCGCGCGGCACGTCGAACCAGCTCAGAGAGTTGCCTACGATCAGAGTCCGCCGTTCGGCGGCCCTCACGACCAGACCTGGGCGACGTGTACCGGAGTGGTGTACCCCGTCCCGCTACGCAGCGAGAACGCGGTTCATTCGCTCGAACACGGGGCGGTGTGGGTGACGTACGACCCGAACCGGGTCTCCTCCGACGAGGTCGGTTCACTCGCCGGGCGGGTCGAGGGCGAGCCCTACACGATGATGTCGCCCTACCCGGGCCTGACGGCACCGATCACGCTGCAGTCGTGGGGCCATCGACTCGAGCTCGACAATGCCTCCGACCGGCGCATCACTCAGTTCGTCGCTGCTCTGCGACAGAACCCCTCGACCCACCCCGAGAGCGGAGCCAGTTGCTCGACCATTCCCGGCGCGTTCGATCCCGACAACCCGCCGCCGTTCGACGCCAGCGAGCCAGGACCGGACGCGGTGCCCCTCGAGGAAGACCCGGCCCTCGACAGTGCGCCAGCGCCGATGGGGGAGGGGAGTCGATGACCGTGCACGGCCAGGCCGACGATGCCCAGATCGACGATGCACAGAACGACAGTGCACAGAATGACGCCGCGGAAACGGGACCCAGATCCAGGCCCAGGGCACTGCTCATCGGCTTGGCGGTGACAGCTCTCGTCCTGTCCGGCGTCCTCATCGGCGTACTGCTCACACCGGACAGCGCACGAGTGGCCGTACCGGCATCGAATTCGGTGGATGTGGGTTTCGCGCAGGACATGTCGGTCCATCACAACCAGGCGATCGAGATGTCGGCGATGGCGTTGGGACGCTCGACGGATCCGGTCATCCGGACCCTCGCCTTCGACGTGTTGACCTCGCAGCAGAGCCAAGTCGGCACGATGCAAGGCTGGTTGACACTGTGGGACAGGCCATATCTGCCCGACGGCCCGACGATGACGTGGATGACCGGGGCCAGCTCGACAGGGGGTCACCCGATGGACATGAGCGCGTCCGCGAACGACAGCGGACAGGACGCGACGTCGATGCCCGGCATGGCCAGTACCGCCGAGCTGACGGCACTTCGCCGGATGAACGCCGAAGAATTCGACGGCCGGTATCTACAACTGCTCCGCCGCCACCATCGTGGGGGAATCCCGATGGCAGAGCAGGGAGCAGCGAACGCGACAGTTCCCGCTGTCGCCGCGCTCGCGGGCTCGATCGCCTCCGCGCAAACCGCCGAGGTCGGTCAGATCGATGTCCTGCTGAGCGCACACGGGGTCTCACCGTTGCCGGAGAGCTGACGCCGATATCTAAATACTATGTTGCATAGTAATAACGATTGGGATGACCCCCATGACCGGCATCGGCACGCATGAAAAGGCGTCGAATCGTCGAGTTACTGTGCAAAGCACTCACTTTCGACGCCGAATCGATAGGCGAAACAGCGACGAATGCAGTCGAGAGTGTGACAGAAGGGGCTTGTGGTGTCGATGGGATCACGCAACACTGACCCACGGCCGACACGGCATCCACTGCGATCGTGACCGGCATTCAACGAGAAGGGTGGGGTGACCACGTGAACAACGCGGGAAAGACGACGCCGAGCGGCGGGCGACGTCGCGCATGCCGAGGTGCGCGGACATACGTGATCGTCGGTGCCGCACTCGGTGCGGTGTTCCTGCACGCCCCGGTAGCCGAAGCGAATCCGGGTCAACCGGCCGTGGAGTCCGGGGACGAGGTCGAAGGTCAGCAGACCGCCGACGCCGTCAGCCGGTTGATCCGCCTGGCCGATCGGGCCGCGACAATCGGTACCGATCCGATCGCGGTGGCAGACCTCGCAGCCTTCGCATCCTCGACGTGGGCCGCCGCCCAGGCCGGCGGCGTCATCGCGGACACCGCCGGCCCGGTGTCCGCGTCGGCAGGATGCATCGTCGACGCCATCGCCCGTGGAGTCTCGAATGCCCCGGCGCAGTCCCTGTCCTGCCTGGCCCCGTTGGCGACTCTCGACCCACTCCTGGCCCTTCGTATCGCCGCATCGCTCCAGGTCGACGCCCTCGACCCCGCAGTCCCGCATGACGGCGACCGAGGTGGGGAACAGGATCCGGTGACGGGCAACACCGGCCGCGATTCGCCCGTGCCCGGCACCACCGACACCCCTCCCGCATCCGAGACGACCGCGCCCGAAGATTCTGTTCCTGATGCAGCACAGCAGCGCGGTTCCACGTCCGGTGGCTCGGCCACCTCCCGAGGTACTGCGTCTGCTGTCGCACCCAGCAGCGGACTGGTCACCTCGAATTTCGGCACCCGAAGCGGGACACAACACGGCGGTGTCGACATCGCCGACTCACTGGGCTCACCGATCGTCGCCGCGGCCGATGGAACGGTCATCAGCGCCGGGCCCGCACAGGGCTTCGGGCTGTGGGTTCGGATCAGACACGACGATGGATCGATCACCACCTACGGGCACAACAACGGAAATTCGGTCACGGTGGGTCAGCGCGTCCGTAAGGGCGATCGGATTGCAGAGGTCGGGAACCGCGGTAACTCGACGGGTCCGCATCTGCATTTCGAGGCGACTTCTCCCGCGGGACAGAAGGTCGATCCGCAAGCCTGGCTCGGTGAGCGTGGAGCCAGAATCGGGGTGGGCACACGTGCGCGATGAATGCGCCCGATCAGGCCCTTGCCAGTAAGCGCGATCAGGCGATGAGCTCGCGGCAGTCCCCGAGCGCGGGACGGCCGCGACAGCTCAGGTCCGTTGACTGGTCTCGCTACCGATCTTTTTCAGAAAGTCGTTGTAGGCGTTGAGTTCGCTGTACCCGTCTTCTTCGGCGTGCCGGTCCGCGGCAGCCGATTCCTCCTTTTCGTCCCGGTTCCACCGAATGCAGAAGATGAGCACCACCAGCAGGGCCACCGGCTCACCGTAGGACCACGCAAGCGCCCCGGCGAGCTTCTGATCGGATACCGGATCGACACCCCACTGCGGGGGAGGGGAGGCGAACGTGGCGAGCATGGGGGTGCTCGACATCATCAGGATGACACCGAAGAACACATGCAACGGCATCTCGACGAACAGGTCGAACAACCGGCCCAGATTGCTCTGCCGAACGGGGAGGGGGCCGACGGCGAGCACAGGGATGATGAACAGCAGCCCGCTGGCGAAGAAGAAGATCTCCATCGATACGTGCCCGATGACTGTGATGGCGAGAACATCGAAGATCGACGACAGATACAGCCCGTAATAGCTGAAGAGGAACAACGGGATCGTCAGACCTGGATGTAGTGCGATGCGCCCGGCGCGGCTACGCAACCCCGTCAGCGCCGCGATCAGTACCCACCGCCCGGCTCCGTGATGAGCGGTGGCACGCAACAGAAGTCGTCCGGGCGAACCCACCACCAACAACGGTGGGATGGTCATCGACAACGTCAGATGCTGGAACATGAAGACGCTGAACAGGCTGTATCCGTAGCGTTCGACCTGCAGTCCGGTCACCAGGACCAGCGCCGCGCAGCCGAGCAGAAAACTCGCACTCCGCCACCGTGACCATGCGATACCCCGGCCGCGGATCCGGTAGAGCCCCCAGCAGTACAGTCCGGCCATGACGATGCCGGCGATCGGCAGGATCGGGAGCGGCGGAAGATCGAAGCTCAGCAACGCTGCCAGGGTCGGCGGGCCTTCCGGGGGAGTTACGGCGGCGATGTTCATCGGGCCCCTGTCATTGCTTGTCCTTGCCTCGGATCACCAACGTCAGGGCGATGGCAGCGAGACCGAGGACAGTCAGGCCCACGATGGAGAGCAGCATCATGGTGTTCTGTTTCGGTGGCCGGTCCTCGCTGGCGGACGGGTTGTTCGGATCGTAGGCCTGCGTCGGCGTGGTCGAGGGAGCCGGCGAGGTCGCACCGCCCTGCGATTGCTGTGCAGCAGCGTCCGGGCGGGTGGCGGTCTCCGCGACGTCGACCGAAAAGCCGTACGACCCGGTGATCGGGTGCCCGTCCGCGGAGGTGACGCGGTAGCCGACGGTGTACTGCCCGTTGGGTAGGCCGTCCTCGAGCAGGACCGATACGTCGGGGCCCTCGACCGTGGCCGTACCCTGCGTCCACTGAGTATCGCCAGGACCTACCACGCTGATGGTCGCGAACGATTCGTTGATGTCCTGATTGAACTTGAGGCCGACGCCGATCGGTGCGAACTCGAGCGTCACATCGGCCGGGGGGTCGGAGCTGACGAGTTCACTGTGCGCCGATGCCGGGGCCGCGGAGAACAGTGCTGTGCCGCACATGAGCACGGCGACCAGCATCCATCGTTTCACGTTCGGTTCTCCTCTGGTCGTACTGATTCTCCTTACTACTATGCGCACTAGTAGTAAGGGGGTGTGAGCCTACGGGGGTCGGTCGACCGTGTTACTTGTCGACGTCCGGCCGTTTCGATACGTCCGGTCCGGCAATCGCTTCGGTGATCACTTCCGAGGGCGCGATCGAATCCGAGTGCGGGCCACCGACGTGCTGCTCGGCGCGGATGCGTTCGACCATGTGCGGATAGTGCAGCTCGAACGCCGGCCGCTCGGAGCGGATCCGGGGCATCTCGATGAAATTGTGCCGCGGGGGTGGGCAACTGGTCGCCCACTCGAGGGAGTTACCGAAGCCCCAGGGGTCGTCGACGGTGACCACTTCGCCGTAGCGGTAGCTCTTGAACACGTTCCAGATGAACGGCAGCGTCGAGGCCCCGAGGACGAACGATCCCACGGTCGAGATCTGGTTGAGGGTGGTGAATCCGTCGGACGGGAGGTAGTCGGCGTAGCGGCGCGGCATTCCTTGGGCGCCGAGCCAGTGCTGGACGAGGAAGGTGGCGTGGAAGCCGAGGAACGTCAGCCAGAAGTGCCACTTGCCCAGTCGTTCGTCGAGCATGCGGCCGGTCATCTTGGGGAACCAGAAGTAGATGCCGGCGTAGGTCGCGAACACGACCGTTCCGAACACGACGTAGTGGAAGTGCGCGACGACGAAGTAGGTGTCGGTGACGTTGAAGTCGATGGGCGGGCTCGCCAGGAGCACTCCGGACAGTCCACCGAAGACGAACGTGATCAGGAATCCGATGGAGAAGAGCATGGGGGATTCGAGGGTGACCTGGCCGCGCCACATGGTGCCGATCCAGTTGAAGATCTTCACCCCGGTCGGCACGGCGATGAGGAAGGTCATGAACGAGAAGAACGGCAGCAGCACGGCACCGGTGGCGTACATGTGGTGCGCCCACACCGCGATGGACAGGGCGGCGATGCCGACGGTGGCGTAGATCAACCCCTTGTACCCGAAGATGGGTTTGCGGGAGAAGACCGGGAAGATCTCCGAGACGATTCCGAAGAACGGTAGCGCGATGATGTAGACCTCGGGGTGTCCGAAGAACCAGAACAGGTGCTGCCAGAGCAACGCTCCGCCGTTGGCGGGATCGAAGATGTGGGTGCCGAGTTTACGGTCGGCGAGCAGGCCCATCAGTGCTGCGGTCAGCAGTGGGAACGCCAGCAGGATCAAGATCGAGGTCACCAGGATGTTCCAGGTGAAGATCGGTAGCCGGAACATCGTCATTCCCGGTGCGCGCAGGCACACCACGGTGGTGACCATGTTGACCCCGCCCAGGATGGTGCCCAGGCCGGCGACGAGCAGGCCCACGATCCACAGGTCGGATCCGATACCGGGGGAGTAGACGGCGCTGCTCAACGGGGTGTACGCGGTCCAGCCGAAGTCTGCGGCACCGCCGGGGCTGATGAAACCTGCGGTGGTGACCAGTGCGCCGAACAGGTACAGCCAGTAGGAGAAGGCATTGAGCCGGGGGAAGGCGACATCGGGTGCGCCGATCTGCAGCGGCAGGATGTAGTTGCCGAAGCCGAAGACGATCGGGGTGGCGTAGAGCAGCAGCATGATCGTGCCGTGCATGGTGAAGAGCTGGTTGTACTGCTCGTTGGAGAGGAACTGCATTCCCGGGACCGCGAGCTCGGAGCGCATGATCAACGCCATCAGGCCACCGACGAGAAAGAACCCGAACGAGGTCACCAAGTACATCAGTCCGATGACCTTCGGATCGGTGGTGGTGACCATCGTGTGCAGGAACGACCCCTTGCGGGCCCCGCGGGGTGGATAGGGGCGAACCGCCGGCGCAGCCGGAGGAGATGTCAGCGCCGTCATGGAACCACCTTCGTGTCGCACGCGAATTACAGGACGCGTCCGCCAGTGTAACCCAAATACTATGCAGCATAGTATTTGGGGTTGTTCAGATCAGCAGGACCGCGCACGCTGCGGCGGAGACCGCGCTGAGCGAGACGACGGCCAACACGGCCGGCACGACGAGGGGCAGCACGGCGGCGGCAGCATAAGCGCCCGCTCGGGTTCGGCTCGGTGTTTGCGCGCTCGTGTCGAGGTGATGCAACCGCTCGGTGGTCGAGTCCCCGATCAGGCCCAGTGCCCACAGTGGCCGCGCAGAATGCGCCTGCGAGACCGTCGACAATGCCGAACGTACAGTGTCGGCGCTGGTGACTGCGGCCGCGGACCGGTCGGCTGCGACCTCGACCAGGACCCGTACCGCCGCGGGTGCCGCGGCGAAGAGGGGAACGCGAGGAAGCGCTTTGGCCAGGATCTCGCAGATGTTGACGATGCGGTGATGGCGCCCGCGCAGGTGGGCACGTTCGTGTGCGATCACTGCTCGCTGTTGTTCGGGATCGAGATGGGCGAGCAGGCCTTCGGTGGCCACGACGTAGCCGGGGCGACCGTCGATGCTGTAGGCCAGCGGGAGTGGGTGGTCGAGCCACATGATCGGTTCGGGTCCGGGGTCCGTGCGCGCCACGACGGCGATGACATCGCGGTGATAGTCGCGGACTTTGGACCGCGCTCGAAGCTGACGGCGAGTCGAGCGCAGGACGCGCGCCGATGCCGACGCCGCGAGGACGACCGATGCCCCGGCGACCGCTTCCCCGATCCACGGCTGGGCCGCGTGTTGCAGCGAGCCCAGGCAGCGGACGGCGAGTTCGACCATGCCCTCGGCCGGCGCATGGCCGGGCCAGAGCAACACCGCCACCGCGGATCCCACGAGAAACAGCACCCCGGCGATGCTGCCGATCCAAGCGGTCAAGGCGAGAGAGGGGCCGACGGTGCGGGTGAGTGAGGTCAGCAGCGGCGGCATGGCAACGGCCACCAGGGTCGCGGCGAGGAGTAATGCCAGTGCGACGATCACCGGTTCGCGTCCGGCAGGTTCCCCCGCAGGGCGTCCAGTTCGTCGTCGGTGACGGTTTTCGCGAAATGCATCAGCACGGCGGCCGAGTCGGTGCTGGTGTCGAGGATTTCGCGCAGCGCTTGCGAGGTGGCCTCGGCCCGAGATTGCACGGGCGAGTAGAGATAGGCGCGTGACTGCTTGGTCCGCTCGACCCACCCCTTCTCGTGGAGATGGGTCACGACGGTCAGGATCGTGGTGTAGGCGGGGTTTCTGTCGGCCATGCGTTCACGCAGGTCGTGGACCGACTGCGGTCGATCACATTGCCAGAGCACGTTCATCACCTCCGCTTCGAGATCACCGAGCCTTTTCATCGCCAGTTCTTCTTTCCTCGTCGTGTCAGGTGATATCGACTCCGCGTGCCGACAGCCACGCCGTCGGGTCGGACTTGGCACCGTCGGGTTGCCACACTTCGTAATGCAGGTGGGGTCCGGTGGATTGGCCTCGGTTGCCTACCGTAGCAATGAGCTCGCCGGCTTTCACGCGTTGACCGGCGGTGACGAGCGCCTGGTCTATGTGGCCGTACACCCCGATCGTGCCGTCGTCCTGACGAATACGCACCCACAGGCCGAACCCTTGCGCCGGCCCTGCTTCGATGACCTCACCGTCGGTCACCGATACGATCGGCGTCCCGATCGTATTGGCGATGTCGAGTCCGTAATGCGTTGTCCCCCAACGCGGCCCAGAACTGGAGGTCAATGTGCCCGACACCGGCACCACCGAGAGCGGGCGCCGCGCCTCGGCATCGCGTGCGGCGCGCTCCGCCGCCCGAACTCCCCCCTCGGCGAGTTGCTCGGTCATGCGCTGCGCGAGCCGGCCGACATCGAGATCGGGCATTTGCAACACCTGCGGGGGTGAGGCGACGACCGGGCTCGGCGGCAGGACGCCGGCGGGAGGGCTATCGATACTCGCAGCGCTGAGCGCCACACTGTCCTGCGACCCGGTGTTCGGAGACGTCGCTGCCGCGGACAGAAAGGCACCGACCGCGACCGACGCAGCGATGGCGCGGCCACCCGGCTTCGGCACCCGGCGGCGATGAAGTCCGCGGCGAGCACGTCGCGACACGGCCTGCACTACATCGCGGCCACCGTCGCCGTGTGTCGTCTCGTCCGGACCGGCCACGTGCACCCACATCGACGCGGCAGTGTCCGCGGCCGCGGTGTCCCAGGCGGCGCTGACCGCGTGAGCGGGTACATCCGGTGCGGGCGTCTGCGCCGAAGGCGTGTGCTCGTCCTGCGACCGATTGTCGGAGTACACGGTCTCGGCGGGCGACTCGGTCACGAAACGCGAGGGTGCGAACCCGGCGTGTCGATGACGGGGGTGATCGATGAGCGCCGTCGGCCTGTTGCCGACGGGCATCGAGACCGCGACGCCGGGTGCCGGCGCTGCGTAGTCGTCGTCGATCGGATCGGGTGTGCGGTGTCGGGCCAAGATCACAATCCTTGGTGGCTACGAGGCCGTGGCCTCGCTCGAGATAACGAAATGGTGACGGTCAGGCCACAGGTTACTACTATCGAGCATAGTTTTTCCATCCCACTCGACCCGGATTCGTCCGTACCGCTGGTCACGGTCCTCGGAGGACATCCCGCCGGGCTACGACATCCCGCCGGGCTACGACATCCCGCCGGGCTACGACATCCGCACCGGAACAGGGCTGGGCGTTTCGGGTATCAGGGGTGATCGCGCCGAGAGGACAGGCCACCGAGCATGGTGTTGTACGCCTCGAGTTCGGTATCACCTTGATCGTCGACTCGGCGGTCTCGTTGCCGTGCCGCGCTCTCGTCGGCCGCCGACCACCGGACCGCGGCGAGAACCGCGGCAGCGAGCAACGGCAACTCCCCGATGCCCCACGCCAGAGTGCCGCCGCGCCGCTGGTCGGCCAGCAGGTCTGCGTTCCAGTCCAGACGCAGTCCGCTGTAGAAGCTCGCTCCGAGCGCGGTCTCGAGATCGATCGTCACGACGAGGAAGAATGCGAACCCGGCCAATGCGGTGATACTCGCGAGCAACTTCGTCAGTCCCGCGATCGGTCTCGGTACCGGGTCTTCGCCGACCGTGCCCCAGAACATCACCATCCCGACGGTCAGGAACCAGCCCTTCATCACCATGTGTGCCACATGCGAGTCGGCGACGGTGTCGAACAGTCCGCCGGGGTAGAGCAGGTAGAAGCTGCTCAGGAACACCGTGGTGCTGACCCACGGGTGTATCGCGATCCGGGCTGCTCGGCTCTGCCATGCAGCCCGGAGCCATTCGCGCGAGCCCGGTGCTTCGGCGGCCGACGCGGTCGGCAGGACCGAGGCGAACAAGGTTGCCGGTCGGCCGAGGACCAACAGCAACGGCACGGCGACGGCGACCGCGGTCAGTCCCGCCATGTGCACGCTGAACATCGCCGGGCTGTAGAACCCGACCCCGGACGAGGTCGCCACGAGCAGCACCGCAGTACCCGCCAACCAGCTCGCTGTCCACCGCCGCCGCCATGACAGGCCTGCCCGCCGACGGCGCCGCACGGCCACCAGATACAGGACGGCCGCGATCACCGCCGCGGAGCCGAACACCAGGTCGAAACGCCACTCGAACGCCAACCGCGCAGCGGTGGGCGGGCCGTCCAACACGTAGCCCAAGGCCTCTTCGTGCGCCTGGGGCAGCGAGGTGTCCTGCGGCGGGGGCGGGGGAGTGCGGCCCAGTGCGACCGCCAGGCCCACGGTGGTGACGAGAACGAGGGTCTCGATCATCGACAACGTGATCAGGGATCTGCGCCTCGCGGGGTCGTGAGCCAGAGCGCGGACCGTTCGTCGTCGCTGTATCCACCCGAGGGTCCCCACGATCGCCAGAGCTGCGATCTTCGCCAGTATCAGAGCGCCGTACGTCGAATCCCACAGCGACGTCACGGGCACTCGCACGGCAGCGTTGACCACTCCGGAGACCGCCATGATCACGAACGCGACCAGAGCGAGCGTCGAGTAGCGGCGGGTCGCGACGGCAAGGTGCCCACCTCCGCGCAGCGCATGAGCGAGAAGTGCGAGGAGTCCGCCCACCCACAGCGCGGCAGCGAGGATGTGCAGGATCAACGAGTTCGTCGCGATGTCGTGATTGCCGCCGGTCGAGGAGTGGCCGGTGACCGCGCGCGGGATCAACGCGAGCATCGACAGGGCGAACAAGGCGGGGGTCCATCGATGCCGCAACACCGCCGCGCATGCTGCGGCGGTGATCGCCGCGACCGCAGAGGTGATGGCCCATGCAGTGGAGGCCTCGACATCGCCGATCGCACCGAGGAACTGCACCGGTTGCGCTGCAACGGATCCGACAGGTTGACCCGAGGCGTCCGAGAGTGTCAGCGGCACCAACGCCGCCGCGCACACCGCCCACACTGCGGAGGCCTTCGCCGCGGTGCGGACGGCTACGTACCCGTCGATGTCGAGCACACCCGACCTCTGAGGCGGAACGAGAAATGCCGCGAGGAGCAGCGACCCCGCCGCCACGACGGCAGCCACCTCGCCGATCGCGGTCAGTGCCGGGATCCCGTACGTGGTGATCGGGCCCGGATCGGGCAGACCCAACAGCACGAGCGCTTGCGACGTCGACATCGCTGCGAGCAGTGCAGCGACCACCGCGGCAATCGCTGCGCACAGCACCATCACCTGCGATCCGGAGCGTCGATCCACTGCGCCGCGGGTCGAATGGGCCGCTTCGGTGGCCATGGTGTGCGCCTCTTCCCGGTGGATCGTGTTTCCGGCATGGGCGCGAGGCAGTCCGACCTGCGCCGACAATGAACTACTACGAATGATAGTTGTACGAGTCCGGGCAGCCACCGCCGGATGATCCTTCAACACTTGCATGTATGCGCATATCGCAATATGTTGTCGTTCTGCGGATCTGACACGACGAAGGAGCAACGATGGGGCACGGACATGGCCACGGGATAGAGCCGGGTTCACCGGCCAGCGCGTCCGGTAAGCACCTCGGGGGACTGTGGATCGCTGTCGGTCTGGGGGCGGTCACCCTGGTGACGCAGGTCGTCGTCGGCCTGTCCACCTCGTCGCTGGCGTTGCTCTCCGATTCCGCACACGTGTTCACCGACGTGTTCGGGGTGCTGATGGCGATCGTGGCGATCACACTCGCACAGCGACGATCGACCAAGGCTGCCCGCACGTTCGGGCTCTACCGAGCCGAGGTGTTCGCCGCATTGTTCAATGCACTTCTGCTGTTCGGTGTGGCCGGTTGGATTCTCTACGAAGCCGCGCAACGCATCACGAATCCGCCCGAGGTCCCCGGCGTCCCGGTGATGGCGGTGGCCACCCTCGGGCTCGTGATGAACCTCATCGCGTTCGTCCTGCTGCGCAGCGGCGCCAAGGACAGCCTCAATGTTCGGGGTGCGTATCTCGAGGTGATGGCGGACATGCTCGGCTCGATCGGCGTACTGGTCAGCGGACTGGTCACCGTCCTGTTCGGGTGGCGGTACGCCGACCCGGTCATCGCGGTCGCCATCGGCGTGTTCGTCCTGCCACGCGCGTTCAACCTGGGCCGTCACGCCGTACGAATTCTGCTGCAACATGCTCCGGCGGGCATTGATGTCGCCGCCGTGGAAAGGGCCCTGACCGATGTCGACGATGTCGAAGAGGTGCACGATCTGCACATATGGACACTGACGTCGGGGATGGAGGTCGCGTCGGCGCATCTGACGGTCGCCCCGGAGGCCGAGACACCGCGGGTGCTCGCTGCAGCGCAGCAGGTTCTCCGCAACGAGTTCGGTCTCGAACACGCCACTGTGCAGGTCGAACCCCGGGAAGGCGAAGGCCGGTGCCGAGAGGTCAATTGGTAGGCAGGTCTCGACCCGGTGCGCGATCGGCACGCTGTGCTGTCGTCGACACGGCAGCGATGTACCGAACCGGCACCCGTCGGGTGGGGGCACAGAGTGGGTCCTCGAGTGCCGCACATCGGCCCGGTCGAGACCGTTCACCCCGAACCCGTCCACCTCGCATGTTCGCGCCCGGTGATGGATCAGTCGACGGTGAGGGTATCGACGGTTCTGGTCACGGCACGGTTCGGCAGTGGCTCGGTGGCGGGGCTGCGCATGACCGCCCCGTCGGTGATCGAGAACGCACTGTTGTGGCAGGGGCACTCGATCGTGCCGTTGCGAACTCGGTTCACTGTGCACCCTCGGTGAGAACAGATAGCCGAGAAGGCCCGGAAGATACCGGGTTCCGGTTGGGTGACGACGACCTGCCGGTCGGCGAGCACGATTCCACCGCCGACAGGAACATCGTTCACCGACAAGGTGACGGGACCGTCGGAAGCGGTGTCCTCACCGGACGGGGCTTCGCCGACGCTGCATCCGGCGGCAGTCAGGCACGCTGTAGCGCAGCTCGTAGCGAGAAAAATACGGCGCGGTAGCGCCGGGATGTCCTCGCTCATACAGCAGGCTCCCCTCGGTACGCCTCGGTGAGCGAGAGGCGACGATCGCGTGTCGGTGGTTGTAGTCGACTATGTTTCGAGCAGTTCCGGTGTCGATCACCCTCACTGTTCGAGCGGATCAGCATGATTGTCCTGTCGCGAATGTATGTGCACTGCAGGGCATTCGATTCGAACGCCGAGATATCTCATGCACGTTCACGATCCGGCGCTGTCGGGCACTGCGGGCAGAGGGGCAACCCTTGTGCCCTCTCGCGTGCCAGTGCCGCCCCGATCATCAGCACCACCCCGCAGGTGATGTAGATGTCGGCGAGGTTGAATGTCGGCCACCAACCGGTGTGAAAGTAGTCCGTGACCGCACCGTCGACAAGCCGGTCCAGAACGTTGGACAGCGCGCCGGCGAGGATCAACGCCAGCGCCACCGTGGTCCACTGCTCCCCGTGCCGAGCGCTGTGCCATCCGTAGGCCGCGACCCCGGCGGTGATCGTCGCCGTGACCGACACGATCACCCATAGGGGCAGCGAATTGCCCAGACTGAAGGCCATTCCGCGGTTGAAGGCGAGCCGCAATTCGAGGATCGGTAGTGGGATCGGAGAGCCGACCAATGCTTCTTGCGCCCAGTAGTCGACGGTCAGCGCGGTAGCGACCAATGTCAGCACGAGAGTCACTGCGTAAGCACGCAGCCGCGTGGGAGACGTGGTGGGCGAGCGGTTCACGGATCCTCGTTCTCGGGTGTGTATCTCGGACAGGTGCTGGGTGTCGACGGAAGGGGATCGGTCACCGCCGCAGAGTTGCCATCACATAAAATACTATGCACCATAGTAGTTGATGAACGGCAGAGGCTCCTCCGGTACCGGCTGCACGCGCGTGCCGTCATGAGATCGGCTCCCGGCATCGAGCCCGGGCCTCGACCTCTCGTCTACGACCCGAGCCGGGCGCGGTGGGTGACCGGCAGCAACGGAGTCCGCGCGTGGATCCGGCTCCTCGCCGCCGCCTCATCCGGGCTGATGTTGTATGCCACATTCCCGCCCATCGATCTGTGGTTTCTCGCTCCGGTAGCACTTGCAATGCTGCTGTTGGCTGTGCGCGGGCGAGGGGCGCGTGCGGGGGCCGGCTACGGCTTCGTCGCCGGCTCGGCGTTCTTCGTGCCTCTGCTGCCGTGGGTGGGGGGAGTACGTCGGATCGGTGCCGTGGCTGGCGCTGTCCGTCGTTCAAGCACTCTTCGTGGCACTGTTCGGTGCGGTAGCGGATCGGATGTCCCGACTGCCGTGGGCGCCGGTCTGGGTGGCGAGCGCCTGGGTGGCGATGGAAGCGGCACGATCTCGGGTCCCGTTCGGCGGCTTCCCTTGGGGCCGCATCGCATTCGGTCAATCCGACGGGCCGCTGCTGCCTCTGGCTGCGGTGATCGGCGCGCCGGGGTTGTCGTTCGTCGTGGTGCTGATCGGGTCCGCTCTGGCCGGCGTCGTTGCCTCCGGTCGCATCACCCGCAGAACTGCAGCAGCGTCGTGCATCGGTGTGGCCACTGCTGTAGGGGCGCTCACGGTGGTGGCTCCACTGTTCGCTCCGCCGCAGCAGGACACGGTCACCGTCGCCTTGGTGCAAGGCAACGTCCCGCGTCTCGGTCTCGACTTCAACGCCCAACGACGCGCGGTTCTCGACAACCATGTTCAGCGCACCATCGAGCTCGCCGCCGACATCGACTCCGGCCGCGTACGCGCACCCGACCTGGTCATCTGGCCGGAGAACTCCTCCGACATCGATCCCCTGCGCAACCCCGACGCCGCCGCACGTATCGACGCCGCGGCCCGCGCCGTCGGAGTCCCCGTACTCGTCGGCACGGTTCTCCGCCGAGACGACGGCACCACGAGCAACACCTCGATCGTGTGGGATCCCGTCACCGGGCCCGGGCAGAGGCACGACAAGCGGCAACTGGTGCCGTTCGGGGAGTACCTGCCGATGCGCACGATCGTCACCGCACTCTCTCCCTATGCCGCCCAGGCAGGAAACTTCACCCCGGGCCAGGGCAACGGCGTCCTCGACCTCGCCGGAGTGCACGTCGCGGTGGCCACCTGCTACGAGGTCGCCTTCGACTCGTTGCTCACCGACTCCGTGCGCGCCGGTGCCCAGCTGATCGCAGTGCCCACCAACAACGCCACTTTCGGTCGGACGAACATGACCTATCAACAACTCGCCATGTCGCGGGTACGAGCGGTCGAACACGGGCGCAGCGTCGTCGTGTCGGCCACCAGCGGCGTCAGCGCCGTCATCGATGCACGCGGGGAGGTCGTCGAGCGCACGGAGCTGTTCACCCCCGCAGCTGTCGTCACCGAGGTGTCACTGAGCACCACCCTCACCCCGGCGACGATCACCGGCAGCGTTCCGGAATGGATTGCCGCCACCGGCGCTGGTGCAGCACTGGCGTTCTCGCTGCTGCGCCGACCACGCTCCATCACACCGAACCCCGCAAACTACTATGTCGCGTAGTATTTAGATGGTGGTCGGTGAAGGGCGTGCGGAGATGACGATCGACGAACACCCCCGTGCGCACTCGCCGGGACTGGTGCGCAGAACAGTGGCGATGCTGCGCAACCGGTGGCGACAACTGACGTCGATGCGGACAGCGTTGGTGCTGCTGTTCCTCCTCGCCGCCGCAGCTGTCCCCGGCGCTTTGCTGCCGCAGCGCAATCTCAATACCCAGGCCGTCGATTCTTTCATTGCCGCGCGTCCGGTTCTCGGGCCGGTGATGGACACGCTGGAATTGTTCGACGTGTTCGCGAGTTCCTGGTTCACCGCGATCTACGTCCTGTTGTTCGTGTCGCTGATCGGCTGTCTGACTCCCCGGTTGATCGAGCACGGCAAAGCTCTTCGCGCACAACCTGTTCGAGTACCGCGAAACCTCACTCGACTACCGTTGCATCATTCGGGCACCCTCGCCGGTGACCCCGAGAAGGTGATCGCCGACATCGCGCGGCACTTGAAAGGGTGGCGTACCGCCGTTCGACCCGAGCCCGATGGGGCACTGACTCTCTCGGCGGAGAAGGGCTACACCCGCGAGGCCGGGAACCTGCTGTTTCACTTCTCGCTGATCGGTCTGCTCGCGGCCATCGCGATCGGCAAACTGTTCGGCTACGAAGGCTCGGTCATCGTCATCGCCGACAACGGGCCCGGTTTCTGCAACACCTCGCCCGCGATCTACGACTCCTTTCGCGCCGGCAACAGCACCGACGGCACCGGACTCGAGCCGTTCTGTATCCGGGTCAGAGATTTCACCGCCGACTACCTCGAGAACGGTCAGGCCGAGATGTTCACCTCGAACATCTCCTACCAGAGCGCCGACGACATCGCCGCCGACACCTGGCGCGACTATCAACTCAAAGTCAACGAACCCCTCCGGCTCGGCGACGAACGCATCTACCTCACCGGACACGGCTACGCCCCCGAGTTCACCGTCACCTTCCCCGACGGCCAGACCCGCACCGAAGCGCTGCAGTTCCGCCCCGACGACGCCACCACGTTCCTCAGCAGCGGCGCGCTGCGATTCGACCCACCCGGGGGGACCTACGCCACCGCCGAGGAGCGCCGCCGAGGGCAGATCGCCATCGAAGGACTCTTCGCGCCCACCGCGCAATTCAACGGCAACCTGCTCTCCTCCCGCTTCCCGGAACTGGTCGATCCCGCGGTGGCAGTGGACATCTACAAAGGCGACACCGGTCTCGACACCGGCATCCCGCAGTCGATCTTCTCCCTGGACCAGGAGATGATCAACCAGGGCCGGCTGGTCAAGCAGGACCGGGTCAACCTGCGGCCCGGAGAATCGACGACCCTCTCCGACGGCACCGTCGTCCGGTTCGACGGTGCCAAGGAATTCGCGAACCTCCAGGTCGGATACGACCCCGCGCAGCGGTGGGTGCTCGTGTTCGCGGTCACGATGATGACCGGACTACTGGTGTCCCTGGTCATCACACGTCGCCGTGTCTGGTTCCGGGTCCACCCCGGCGAGCGCGGTCTCTCGCCAGTGGACATGGGTGGCCTGGCTCGCACCGATCACGCCGGCTGGGGACCGGAATTCCAGACCCTTCGGTTGAAGATCTGGCCGCACACGCAGAGCCCGTCCGAGAACCACGACAGAGAAACGGTGTAGCACCATGCCGATCGACGACACCCTCGCCCGGTGGAGCGACATCAGCTTCGAGACCGCCTTCGTGGTCTATCTCCTCGCCGCGATCGCATTCCTCGCACAGCTCGCAACGACCCGTAGCGCGGAACTGCACAATACGGAGCGACTTCGTGCTCGGATCATTGCTGCCACGTCGACGACGCCCGGACGCATTCCCGACGCACCCCGGCGAGTTCCATCCGAACGTTTCGGGCGTAGCGGACTCGGGCTGGTGATGGTGGCACTGACCCTGCATATCGGGTCGATCATCCTTCGCGGGATCGCCACCGGCAGGCCGCCGTGGGGCAACATGTACGAATTCGTCTCGGTCACCTGCGCAGCAGGTGTAGTCGCTGCACTGGTGGTGCTGCGCTCGACGCAGCTACGCACCCTGTGGTTGTTCGTTCTGGTGCCGACGTTGATCCTGCTGTTCGTCGCCGGCACCGTGCTGTACGCCGACGCAGCACCGGTGGTACCGGCACTGCAGTCGTACTGGCTGCCGGTGCACGTCTCCATCGTCTCGCTCGGCAGCGGGGTGTTCCTGATCTCCGGGGTTGCGAGCATACTGTTCCTGATCCGCATGAAGCATCCCGAGGACTCGGGCAGCCGCGTGAGCCGGATCGCAGCCCGCCTGCCCTCCGCGCAGACACTGGACATCGTGGCCTACAAGACCACGATCTTCGCCTTCCCGCTCTTCGGCGTCGGCGTCATCCTCGGCGCTATCTGGGCCGAAGCCGCGTGGGGCCGGTTCTGGGGCTGGGATCCGAAAGAAACGGTCTCCTTCATCACCTGGATCGTCTACGCCTCCTACCTGCACGCCCGCGCCACCAGCGGGTGGCGCAACACCCGCGCAGCATGGATCAACATCGCCGGATTCGTGGCGATGCTGTTCAATCTGTTCATCATCAACATGGTCGTCTCCGGCCTGCACTCCTACGCAGGCCTGAACTGATGACCGCTATCTGCCTCTCAGCGCGTCCGTACGGTCCTGCGGAATGGGCATCGGCGACATCGGTCCCGCCTCGACCCGGCCGGTGTTACCGGCCGGGTATCGCCCCGACCACGATCCTGGAGCAGCGATCACGATCCGGATCACCTGACCCCAGGATTCGCGCCGATCATGTTCTACCGCCGCAGCTTTCACCATCGCGGCGTGGTTGAGAGCATGCAATCACGGATAGTGCTGCGAGAGGATGTGTGTTCGTTCGAGGTGGTGCCAGCGCACCTCTGTTGTCGATGCCGCTGCTGCTGGGGTCATGTCGATCCCGTAGAGCCTGCATGCAGTCCGATCACCGCCCGCAGGTCTCTACCTTCCCTGACCGAGTTCGCTTCGCGCGGGAGTCGATGTGCAGCAGGTACATCCATCCGAGCACCCGGAGCTGCTGCCGTCGTCTGCTCCGATCGCCGAGGGTGACGGTGCGGTGGTGGCGGCCAGTAGGTTCCCAGATGCGAGAGGCGCAGCGTTCCTCGGCGTCGGGGCCGGAGCGCAGCAGGCATCCTCGAAGGCCGCTGCGGGTGCGATCGTGACATTGAGGGCACCGGATGCCGTAGGCGGTGGGACGAACCCGTCCAACGGTGTGGTGCGGGCGGCACGAATCGCATTGGCGATCACCAGGACTTCGGCGAGTTCGTGGACGAGCACCACAGTCGCCAAACCGAGGACGCCGGTGGCAGCCAGTGGGACGAGCACGCCGATGATCGCGATCGACAGGGCGATGTTCTGGACCATGATGCCGCGGGCATGCCGAGCGTGGGCCAGCACCTGCGGTAGATGCCGGAGGTCTTCCCCCATGAGGGCAACATCGGCGGTCTCGATGGCAACGTCGGTTCCCATTGCGCCCATGGCGATACCGACATCTGCGGTCGCCAAGGCGGGAGCGTCGTTGATGCCGTCGCCGACCATGGCAATCTTGCGTCCGGCCGCGATGTCGGCGAGCAGGGCCGCTTTGTCCTCGGGCAGTAGTTCGGCGTGGACGGCGGTGATACCCGCCTGGGTCGCCAGGGCCTGCGCAGTGAGTGCGTTGTCGCCGGTGAGCATCGCAGTGTCGATACCGAGCGCGGTGAGTTGGCGGACAGCCTCGGCGGCCTCGGGCCGCAGTTCGTCGCGGACGGCGATCGCAGCGATCAGGACTCCGGCGCGTTCGACGAGAACGACTGTGGCACCGCTGCTTTGGAGACGAGCGACGTCGGCGCGGAACTCCTCGGAGCTGGGGTGGGTGTCGAACCAGCTCGGTTTCCCGAGCCTGATCGCGGCTCCGTCGAGGGTGCCGGTCAGGCCGTGTCCGGCGATGGCAGTGACATCATCGGCTGCCGCGACGGTCGATACGGAAGCGAGGATGGCGCGGGCGAGTGGATGCTCGCTGCGCGCTTCGAGCGCAGCAGCAACGGCCAGCGCGGCGTCGCGGCCGATTCCCGCAGCGGTGACGACGTCGACGACCTCCGGTCGTCCTGCGGTGAGGGTGCCGGTCTTGTCCACGGCGACGACGCGGATGCGGCCCAGCTCTTCTACTGCTGCACCGCCTTTGATCAATGCCCCGTTGCGGCTCGCAGCCCCGATCGCCGCCACCACCGACAGCGGCACCGAGATGGCCAACGCGCACGGTGATGCCGCGACCAGGACCACCAGTGCGCGTTCGAGCCACAACATGGGGTCACCGAGCACCGCACCGACGCCGGCGACGAGGGCGGCGAGAATCATGATCGAAGGCACGAGGGGACGTGCGATCCGGTCCGCGAGCCGCTGGCCGGCCCCTTTGCGGTCCTGGGCCTGTTCGACGATGCGGACGATGCGCGCAAGCGAACTCTCCGATGCCGGCGCGGTGACGGTGATCTCGATGGCTCCGCCGCCGTTGATGGCACCGGCATGCACCTCGTCGCCGACACCGGCTTCGATGGGCACGGACTCGCCGGTGATCGCGGACACGTCCAGATTCGTCGAACCGCGTGCGATGGTGCCGTCCGTGGCAGCTCGCTCGCCCGGTCGCAGCACCATGGTGTCCCCGATCACGACATCGTCGGGGGGCAGGGCCTGCTCGGTTCCACCGCGCAGGACCGACACTGTCGGCGGCACCAAGGACAGAAGTGCGCGTAGTCCGCGGCGGGTCTTGGTGACCGCGTACTCCTCGAGTCCCTCGGCGACGGAAAACAGGATGCCGAGCATCGCGGCCTCGGGGATCTGGCCCAATGCGATGGCACCGAGGAGCGCGATCGTCATCAGCGTGCCGACACCGATGCGGCCGTGTCGCAGATTTCTCACCGTCGCGGGAACGAAGGTGACGGCCGCGATCGCGGCAGCGATCAGACCGCCGACGGTCGCGACCGCATCGGCACCCGTTCGACCGAGCAACCACGATGCGGCGAGGATGATCGCGGCTACCGATGCGAGTTGCAGCTCGCGGACCTGCCACAACCTCTGGGGTACGTCGGTCGGAGCCGGACCTGCCGTGCCCGTACCGTCGGCGGCCGGTTCGGTGGTCGGCGCAGCGGGGGTCGGTCCGCAGCACGCGTCAGCCATGATCGACCCCGGTGAGATCAGCGGTGGCCGAGGCGGTGGCCAGTGGCTCGGTCAGTATCGAGAGCAGTCGGGCGCCGCGATCGGTGAGCGAATACATGACCAACTTTCCCTCTCTGTTCGATGTGACGGCGTCCGCGGCTTTGAGTTTGCGGAGATGGTGGGAGACCAGCTTCTGGCTCTGTCCCACGATCCACGCAACATCGCAGCCGCACATCTGCCCGCCGGCGTTCAACGCGAGCGCGATGGTCAGTCGGGTGGGGTCACCGAAAGCTCGGGCAGCGTCGGCGACCGGTTCGATATCGCCGAGAGCAGGCAAGGCTGCGCGCACCCTCTCGGCGTGAGGGAGGTCCATACACAACAGATCGCACGAGTCCAAAGGTTCCAAGGCCATGGGCACAATCTAACAATCATGCGATCGTCAGGGAAGACCTTTCGGTCGACGTTCGTACGATTGTTAGTCTCACAACGGGTCGAAACGCCCATATCGGGCCCGTTGATCAGTCCGAACGAGTCGAGAAGGTAGTTGTATGAGCCGAGCGTTGAAGATTTCCCTGTCCCTGGTGGTCGTGTTCGCCGCCGCGTTGGCTGTATTTCTGGTGGTGGACCGATCGGGCACGCCGGATGCTGCCGCCGCCGAGCAGGCCGCCGCCGACCCTGCCTCGATCGCGGTGCGCGAGAACAGTCATCGGTTGAACTCGGTGCCCGACGGCCGGGTCACGTTCGTGGAGTTCCTCGACTTCGAGTGCGAGGCCTGCCGGTCTGTCTACCCAGCGATCGAACAATTGCGTGAGGAGTACGGCGACCGGGTGAGCTTCGTGGCCCGCTACTTTCCCATCGCCTCGCACTTCAATGCCGAACGCGCCGCACGCGCTGTCGAAGCCGCAGCACAGCAGGGCGGCTTCGAGGACATGTATCAGCGCATGTACGAGACGCAGGCGCAGTGGGGCGAACAGCAGGTTCCGCAGGACGAGTTGTTTCGGAGCTTCGCCGTCGAGCAAGGACTCGACATGAGCGCCTTCGATGCCGCTTACACCGACCCTGCGACGCTCGAACGCATCGAGGCCGACGTCGCCGACGGGATCGCGCTCGGCGTCCAGGGCACCCCGACGTTCTTCCTCAACGGCACCAAGATCGAACCCACCACCTACGGAGACCTCACCGATGCCCTCGACGCTGCACTCGGCTGACCGCGCAGCCGCTCTCACCCGACGCAGCGGACCGTTCGCCCGAAGCCTGCCCTGGCTGCTGCTGGTAGGAGGCGTGATCGGACTGGCCGCCGCGTTCGTACTCACGGTAGAGAAGTTCGCCCTTGCGCTCGATCCCGCCTACGCCCCGACCTGCAGTATCAATCCGGTACTCAACTGCGGATCGGTGATGGACACCCCGCAGGCGTCTGCGTTCGGATTTCCCAATTCCCTTCTCGGGATCGCGGGCTTCGCCGTCGTGGCGGCAGTGGGTGCCGCCCTGCTCGCCGGAGCCGTGTTCGCGCAGTGGTTCTGGAGTGCACTGCAGGTCGGTGTCACTGCTGCTGCGGTCTTCGTGCACTGGCTGATCGTGCAGAGCCTCTACGACATCGGCGCGCTGTGCCCGTACTGCATGGCGGTGTGGGCGGTCACCGTACCGATCTTCTGGTACGTCACGCTGCGCAACCTCGACCGCGGGGCTCCGAGTGCGGGCCGGCGGCAGTGGGCGGGAGTGTTGATGCGCAATCACTCGATTGCGCTGACCGTGTGGTTTCTCGTCCTCATCGCCCTGATCGCGCAGCGTTTCTGGTCGTACTGGTCCACGCTCCTATGATCCGCGACGTACCGTTCGCCCCTCTGCCGATCTCTCGAGAAAGAAGGTCACGGCGATGACGCGCGGCTGGTCGATCGTCATGCTCGTCGTTGTCGTTGCATCGATCGTCGCACTGTGGCCCCGCTCCGGTGGCGTCGAGGGCGGCCCATCCGACGTCATCGCCAACAATGTCGCGCCGGTCGGACCCGAACCCACACTGTCCCGCCCGCCGGATGACGCGGCACGAGCAACAGCGCTACCGCTGTGTCCGCAGCCGGTGCCACACGAAGGTGGGCCGCTGGCGGGAGTGATGGCGCGCTGCATCGGCAGTGCCGACGATGTCGATCTCGTCGACGTTCTCGGCAGCGAGGTGACGCTGATCAACCTGTGGGCATCCTGGTGCGGCCCGTGCCGCACCGAGATGCCCGTAGTCGATGCCTACGCCGCAGAACCCGACGCGATCCCAGTCATCGGAATCAACGTCGAGGACCGACCCGCGGACGCGGCCGCGCTGCTCACGCAACTGGGCATCCGCTATCCGAACTACATCGACGGCGGCAGCGTCCAGGACGCGCTCTCGGCACCGCCGGTCCTTCCCCTGAGTTTTCTCGTCCGCCCGGACGGAACGATCGAGCGCATCACCGACCCGACAGTGTTCGAGACGACAGACCAGATCCGCACTGCAATAAAGGACTTCACCTCATGACACGTTTCCTACCCGTGTGGGTCGGTACTCGACGACAAGGCGGCACGCCCACCGCGGCAATCGGATCGATTCTTGCCGTCGTACTACTGATCTCCGGATGCTCCGCTGGTGCCGACGCTGCACCGTCCGGCGGGAGCTTCGACTTCGTCGCGCCCGGTGGCCGAACCGACATCGTCTACGACCCTCCCGAAACACGCGGAACCATAGGCGAGCTCGCCGGCCCCGATCTGATGGAGGAGGGCAAGACGACCGCTCTGGCGGACTACGACGGAAAGGTCGTCGTGATCAATCTCTGGGGTCAATGGTGTGGCCCCTGCCGCGGCGAAGCCGACGACCTCGAAGAGGTCTACGAGGCCACCCGTGAGCGCGGTGTGCAGTTCCTCGGTATCAATGTCCGAGATCCGCAGAAGGACAAAGCGCAGGACTTCGTGGTCGACAACAACGTCACTTACCCTTCGATCTACGACCCCTCGATGCGGACGCTGATCGCCCTCGGCGGGAACTATCCGACCAGCGTCATTCCCTCGACGCTGGTACTCGATCGCCAGCACCGGGTGGCCGCGGTCTTCATGCGAGCCCTGCTCACCGAAGACCTGCTTCCCGTCGTCGAACGGATAGCCGCGGAATGACGACTCTTCTCGCCCAAGACATCGGGTCGACGTTCCAGAACGCGGCATCGAGTGGGCCCCTACTGCTGGCGATCGCGGCATGCATGCTCGCCGGGTTGGTCTCGTTCGCCTCACCGTGCGTGGTGCCGCTGGTGCCGGGATACCTGTCCTACCTGGCAGGCATCGCCGGCGCCGACGCCCAATCAGCCCGCGACGCCCAATCAGCCCGCGGCACCCAATCGGCCTGCGAGGCTCAGTCAGCCGATGCCCGGACACCCAGCACCGCGACCGCCGGTACGTCGTCGACGGGTCTCGTGAATCGCTGGCGTGTGGCCGGTGCAGCGTCGTTGTTCGTCGCCGGGTTCACCATCGTCTTCGTCCTCGCCACAGCCTCGGTCTTCGGAGTCATCGGCACCTTGCGCATCAACGAGCAAGTACTCCAACGCGTGGGCGGGGTCATCACGATCATCATGGGTGCGGCGTTCATCGGGTTGATACCCGCACTGCAACGCGACACCCGATTCGCACCCCGGCAGATCTCGTCCCTTGCAGGAGCGCCGCTGCTCGGTGGGGTGTTCGCGCTCGGCTGGACGCCGTGCCTGGGTCCGACCCTTGCCGGCGTGCTGTCCGTGGCGGCAGGCACCGAAGGTGCAACCGCAGCCCGCGGGGTCACTCTCATCGTCGCGTACTGCCTGGGACTCGGCCTACCGTTCGTCGTTCTTGCGTTCGGTTCGAGTTCGGCGATGCGCGGTGTGGGGTGGCTTCGGAGGAACTCTCAGAGGATCAAGGTGGCGGGCGGTGTCATCATGATCGCCGTCGGCATCGCACTGCTGACCGGGGTGTGGGGGTTGTTCATCGCCTGGATCCGCAACGAATTCGTCAGTGCAGTGATCCTGCCCATCTGATCGTGATGTCGCCGAACCGCCACGCCGCATTGCATTGTTCGGGAGGCCGAACTATATTTTCAGGGTTCTGACATATTGTTGGTGCCGGAGGGTGTGGTCATGTCTGTGCTGCAGCGCCGATCGTCTCGGCCGCCCTCGAGGTTTCGGTCTGGCCTCGTTCTGCTCGGTCCTGCTTTCGTCGCCGCGATCGCCTACGTCGACCCCGGCAATGTCGCCTCCAACGTCAGCGCCGGCGCGCAGTTCGGGTACCTGCTGGTCTGGGTGATCGTCGCCGCGAACGTGATGGCCGGCCTCGTGCAGTTCCTCTCCGCCAAACTCGGCATCGTCACCGGAATGACACTGCCCGAAGTGGTCCGCGAGAAGTCGAGCAAGAGTGTGCGACTGGCATATTGGGGGCAAGCAGAAGTGGTCGCCATGGCGACCGACCTCGCAGAGATCGTCGGCGGTGCGATCGCTCTTTACTTGCTCTTCGACCTGCCGCTCCTGATCGGCGGCCTCATCACCGGAGCCGTATCGATGATCTTGTTGCTGGTCCAGGATCGCCGGGGCCAGCGCCCGTTCGAGTTCGTGATTCTCGGTCTACTCGGTGTCATCGCCGTCGGATTTCTTGCCAGCGTCGTCGTGGAACCGCCATCGTTCACCGCCGCTGCCGCCGGGTTGATTCCGCGGTTCGACGGCGCGGAAAGCGTATTGATAGCCGCCGCTATGCTCGGTGCGACGATCATGCCGCACGCGGTCTATCTGCACTCCGGCCTTGCACGTGACCGGCACGGACACCCCGAGGCAGGGCCTGTCCGGCAGCGGTTGTTGCGGATCACCCGGATCGATGTCGGGTTGGCGATGCTGCTGGCCGGTGCAGTGAACATGTCGATGCTGCTGTTGGCGGCCTCGACGCTGGGAGGCCGAGAGGGCGTCGATTCCATCGAAGGAGCTCACACAGCAGTAGGAGACACTCTGGGGCCGGTGGTAGCGCTGCTGTTCGCGGTGGGCCTGCTGGCCTCGGGCCTGGCATCGACATCGGTCGGGGCATACGCCGGCGCGATGATCATGGACGGCCTACTACGTCAGCGCATTCCGATTCTGGTGCGACGACTGGTGACACTTGTTCCCGCACTGGCAATTCTGGCCGCGGGGGTCGACCCCAGTCGGGCACTGGTCGTCTCACAAGTCGTCCTGTCCTTCGGTATTCCGTTCGCGCTCATTCCCTTGGTGCGGTTCACCTCGGACCGCATCCTGATGGGCGGCGATGTCAATCACCGGATCACGGCATACGCGGCATGGCTCATCGCGGGAATCGTCGTCGCACTCAATGTCGCGTTGATCTATCTGACCGTCGCCTGACTGCGCGCGGGTGGACAAGTCCAGCATGCGCTTATTTCAGGACGATGACCACGCGTAGCGCGTCGACGGACGTCCGGGTCATCGAGTTTCTGCTCGAGGGTGCGGTCAGGGTGCGCCGTTGCCTGCCGTGGTGGGCTCGTGTTGGCTTTTTTCATCGGTATGGAAAGTGATCAGATTGCCGTCGGTGTCGACAGCTGCGAACTCCGTCGTTCCCCAGTCCGTCGAGACGGGACGACCCGCGTCTGCGGGATGGAGCACTCCCGCGCGGGACATCTCGGCGTAAAGGTCGTTGATCTCGTCCACGGCGATGCGGCAGCTGGCTGTGCCGGCAAGGAACGTCTCGGCTCCGCTGCATACCGGCCATGCCGCAGGGTCTGAACGGGTATTCCAGCTGTCGTCGTCGGCGGCCCACAAGTGGATCTCGACGTCGTCGCGGGTAAGTCTCGCGAAAGTCGGGTCGGTGTACCGGGTCGTGAAGCCGAACGCGCGGACGTATATCTCTACAGCGGTGTCGATGTCTCGTACCGGCAGCGCAGGTACCACTTTCGACATGCCCATAGGCAACACTAACGCCGACGAGCCGGAGTAGGAGCCGAACCCACATCAATTGCTGGCGCTCAGTGCATTCGACTTCTGACACAGTGAACGCGACTCCTGAAACTGACAGGATCGATATCGAGACTCAATCGTGATGTGTCTCAGAAACCTGTCTCAAGCTCTGACGCGCCGCCTGTGCCTTGTCGGCCGTTTCTGAGACAGTCATCCTCGTGAGCGCCGTTTTGGGATACATGAGGGTCTCGACCACCGATCAGTCGCTGGATCTACAGAGAGACGCACTGACAGCCGCCGGCTGCTTCCGCATCTGGGAAGAGGTCGCATCCGGAGCAGACAAAGACCGACCTCAGTTGCAGCTGCTCCTCGAGAGCGTGCGCGCCGGCGACGTCGTCGCAGTATGGCGACTCGATCGACTCGGCCGCTCACTGAGCCACCTCATCGAAACCGTCAACCTCATCGAAACCAAAGGTGCAACACTGCGCAGCATCACCGAAGGCATCGACACCTCGACAGTCGGAGGACGCCTGACCTACAACATCTTCGGCTCCCTCGCCGAATTCGAACGAGACCTCGTCAAAGAACGCACCATGGCCGGCCTCGCAGCCGCACGAGCCCGCGGCCGCATCGGTGGCCAACCAGCCAAGATCGACGCCGACAAAGCTCGTCACATCCGCAGAATGCTCGACGACGGCACACCCAAAACCGAAATCGCATCAGTACTCGGAATCGGCCGCGCCACCCTCTACCGGCACCTCAGTTCGCCTGCGGGTTAAGCGATTAGCTCCCATCACGGTGTACGTCCGGCCCCGGGTTCCTTTGGCGAGACACTTCCACCGGGTACACCAAAACGGCGACAGGAGGGGTCGCACGTCCTCTGTCTCTGCCAAGGAAAATTGGCGGCTCGCAAGGTCAGGACCGGAACAAATTTCCGTACAGCTGTGCAATGGATTCGAAGACTTCTACGGGATCCACATAATTGTTCTTGTCTCGTAACGCGTCTTCGAGGGCATCTTCGTTCACGATGTTGTCGGGGACCAGCACGTGCCACTTGTAACCCCGCGGTTGTGGACGAACTCCTGCCGAGGCCAAGTATGCATTGATGTCCTCGTTCTGTGCACGCAAATCTTCTTCAGTGAAGGCCTCGAACCAAACTTCCTGCGGGTCACCGGTTGCCTGGTGACCGCGTGACACTTTCACGGGCGGATGCAGCGCCGCTGGATACGACGTCCGAAAGCATCGGCCCGGACCCGCAGCCCAGGCAGTCAACGCCCCATGACCGTTGGCGACGAGCGGTACGTATCGACCCGTGGGCAGACCTTCAGGTATTTCACCCTCGTCATCCGCGACCGGGTAATCGCCCCAGTATTGAGCCATACCGTCTCCTTTAGGCTGAAACGAACTCTGGCCTCGGCCGCC
The DNA here is from genome assembly GCF_020889545.1 of Rhodococcus sp. I2R. NCBI lineage: Bacteria > Bacillati > Actinomycetota > Actinomycetes > Mycobacteriales > Nocardiaceae > Rhodococcus > Rhodococcus sp. I2R. Next base: position 917 of record NZ_JAHUTG010000029.1, on the reverse strand, counting down.
GAAGCGCCGAGGCCAGAGGCGACGATCAAGATGCTAACCGATCTGGAACGACCCGATGGGGTCCCCGGTCTGTGACAGCAGGGGAATCGTCCGGGGAGCTGGCGTCGCGGCAGCGTCGACTACCGAACCAACCAAATCGTCCGACCTGACGTACCCCAGCTCACCATCGGTACCGATGGCGCTGACCAGGTCAGGGAGTTCAGCATCTGCCTGCGCGGCCTCGCCGGTTCCGTAGCTCTCACCGTCCGGATTTGTTCCTTGTGCGCGCGCAGCGTCGCCGTCTGCGCGAGGTGCAGCCAGGGCAGCGGGGGCAGGGTACTGGAGGGGGTCGGACGGGAAGGTGACGTACTCCGACATGTTTCCACCGGACGGCCACACCGCCACGAATCCATGACTGTTGTAGAAGCCGGGTCCGCAGTCTCGAGTGGACGTAGCGGTCTGAGAACTCGTGTTGAACAGGTTGAACTGGTAGTCCGTCGCCGAGCACAACGCACCCTCCCGGAAGAGGCGGGCTTTGGAGCCGATAACACCCTGCGGCACAGTGCTTCCGAAGGCCGTGTAAACACGCGTCGACGCTTTGGGAACTCCGGCGTTGTTCCTGACTTGTCATTGGTCGACATATTCGAGCGCGAACGGAATCAATGCAGAATGCACCGAATGCGTTCTCTACCAACAGGTCTGCAGCAATCCGCCTCGGTTGCAGACCGGCCGGTTTTACCTACCCTAGCGGCAAAGTTGCCGATTACGCTAGCGCAAGTAATGAAACGGTCAAAAGTATTGAATCGAGTCGAATCATAGACGGTATGGAGGTCTTGGCTGGGGCCCCTCCGCATGTAAGCGTGGGTTGCCGACAGGAGTGGGTCCTGGCCGGTAGAGCCACAGATGTGGGAGGCCCCAGTGAAGAATCATCGTACGAG
>NZ_JAHUTG010000028.1:0-54528 GCF_020889545.1 Rhodococcus sp. I2R | reverse complement strand
CCCTCCAGCGCCGATGGTACTGCACTCGACAGGGTGTGGGAGAGTAGGACACCGCCGAACACAAACCCCAGAAATACCCCCTCGACCACCAGGTCGAGGGGGTATTTCTGCATTCCCACACCACCAATAACCCACCACCACCCCGAGCACATCACCCCGAGCACACCCCACCGCGCCCATCGATGGGAGAGCGACCATGTACGCCCGTCGGGACGGGTGGTTGGCGAGAGCCTGGGGGAGCGTAGCGGGAGAGTGTGAGGGTGTCGTCTCGGATCAGGTGGTCGGGTGAGCGAGTACGGTTTCGGCGGATCGTCCGCGAAGTGTGACGCTCTCACCGAATTCCCAGTGCCCAGCCTCGGACCGATTGGCACCGTCGACGGTGACCTTGGATGCCAGGATTGCGCCTGGGGCGTTCTTCGCCAGGTCGGATAGGCGTGCTGCCTCGTTGACCGGATCGCCGATCACTGTGTACTCGAACCGGGACTTCGCCCCCACATTGCCGGCGACGGCCCGACCGGAAGCGACGCCGACCGCTGCGCTGCACTCGGGGACTTCGTCGACAAGACGAGAGCTGATCTTGCGGGCAGCCGCGAGGGCGCACCCGCAGTGATCCTCGATATCGCCTGGTGCGCCGAAGATGGCGAGCGCGGCATCGCCTTCGAATTTGTTGATGAAACCACCGTGCTGGTCGACCTCGTCGACGACCACGGCGAAGAAGCGATTCAGAAGAGCCACGACTTCCGTCGGTGGCTGTGACGACGCGATTTCCGTCGATCCGACCAAGTCGATGAAGAAGACTGCGATGTCGCGTTCCTCTCCACCAAGTTCGGACGTTTTGTTCAGTGCTGCTTCGGCCACCTCTTGGCCCACGTGTCGTCCGAACAGATCCCGGATCTTTTCGCGCTCGCGAATTCCGTCGGCCATTCTGTTGAACCCGCTCTGCAATTCACCGAGCTCGGTGCCGTCGTAGACAGCCACCTTCACCTCGGTATTTCCGCGTTCGACCTCCGCCATACCCAACCTGACATTGCGAATTGGTGCTGTAGTGGCGATTCCGCCGAGCAGTGTGAGCAGCAGACCGAAGACGAGAGTGATGGCACCGAGCGCGAGGATGGCGACGGCCAATTGCGTGGAACCGGTGCGGTACGGGCGAATGAAGCTGAATATCGCAATGATCATCAGGCCCGCCACCGGTACACCGGTGCCGAGTAGCCAGGAGAGGATGGACCGTCCCATGACTCCCGCGATTCGGATGCGTCGCGGATCTCCGGCTTCGAGCGCGCGAGCGGCGGCAGGCCTCAACGCGAATTCGCTCAGCAGGTAGCTGAAGGCACAAACGACAGTCCCGCCGGCGCCGATCGTGAAGGCTACTTTCGGGATCGCCTCAGGGTCGATCATGCCGTCGATCGTGGTGATGAGGACCAACCCGCCGGTCCACAGAACAATTTGCAGCTTCGTGAGCTGCCACGGCATCGACAGCGTCGTGACCTGTTCGTGGCGAGTCGGATGTCGGTCTTCGATCGCCCACCGTAGAGCGCGCACAGCCCGCGTCGTACCCACCAGAACACCGACGATGAACGCCAGGCTGACATACACCGGGACCACGATGAAGTTGACCCACCAGTACTTCTCGACGTCAAGCACGTTCGGCCCCGGGACGACGACGCTGACGAGGGCGCCGACGATGATCGCCCCGATCAGATTTGAGCCCAACAAGAAAGTCGTCAGAAGAAGTTGGACACGAATGCGTCGTCGCCTGGGTGATTCGGTGGTGTCACCGAGAAGATGTGATCCGAGGGGCGCGGCGGATCGTGTCAGTTGCGGCATGGTCGTCACAGACTAACTGTCGGTCTGGCTTAGGGTAGGTGGGTGCGTCTAGTTATTGCTCGTTGCCAAGTGGACTATGTCGGCCGACTCACTGCTCACCTTCCGCCTGCTAGACGCCTACTTCTGGTGAAGTCCGACGGCTCTGTGAGCGTCCACGCAGACGACCGTGCGTACAAGCCTCTCAACTGGATGTCACCGCCATGCTGGATGGCGGAGAGCAGCGAGGACGGCAAGCTGACGTGGATCGTGACCAACAAAGCCGGTGAGGAATTGCGGATTCTCATCGAGGACATCGAGCTCGACTCCAGCCACGAGCTCGGCGTCGATCCGGGACTGATCAAAGACGGAGTCGAGTCGCATCTGCAGGAGCTGCTCGCCGAGCACGTGGAGACTCTCGGCGACGGCTACACGCTTGTTCGGCGCGAATACATGACGGCGATCGGGCCCGTGGATTTGCTGTGTCGAAACGCCGATGGCGGAACTGTGGCGGTCGAGATCAAGAGGCGGGGCGAAATCGACGGCGTCGAGCAGCTGACGCGCTATCTCGAATTGCTGAACCGCGATCCAGTGCTGGCTCCGGTGAGCGGCGTGTTCGCGGCCCAGAGCATCAAGCCCCAGGCCAAGACGCTGGCGACCGACCGGGGCATTCGATGCCTCACGCTGGACTACGACGTGCTGAGGGGAACCGACAGCACGGAATTCCGGCTCTTCTGACTACATCTCCTACACTCGAGATGTGCCTCGACGGAACCACGACCGCAGACCGAATCGGAAGACTGCCAACGCACGTGGGCCGCATCCCGATTCGTTGATGGGCGGCGCCCGCGTCGAAGCGGGCCCGTCCGGTTGGGCTGACGAGGAGTTCACCTCGCGAACTGTGCCTGGCAATCGCGCAACCAAGACTTATCGGTGCCCAGGGTGTGATCACGAAATACGTCCTGGTGTCGCCCACGTCGTGGCGTGGCCCGCCGACGAACTCGGGGGTCCGGACAATCGGCGGCACTGGCACACCGGCTGCTGGTCCGGACGCGGGACGCGCGGCCTGACGAGGCGCTGGTCGTAGTCGGCCAGCACCCCATCGGCTCGATCCGGTCACGCATTCAGGATGTAGCTTCCGCCTTTTCGGGGGAGGCGCCGTTGTCCTTCGCTCCGTTGCCCTTGGTGTTGCCGTCCTTGCCTGTTTCGCTGGCATCGGACCCGTCCAACAGTTCACTCTCGCGGTTGACCGAGGCGAGCATGGCAGGCACGGAGTCCAGCTGACCGCGAATACCGAGAAGCTGCGCGAGCACGCGGCTGCGCAGGACCCGAAGTTCCTCGGCGAGCTCTTTCGAATGGGCGATACGGCGTTCGGCTTGCTCGGTTGCCGATTGCAGTCGGCGGGTGGCCTCGCTGGTGGCTTCTTCGATGCGGTGCGCAGCGTCGGCCTTGCTCGACGACTCGAGGTCCTCGAGCGCGGTGAGTATCTTGGTGCGCCGTTCCGCCATCGTGATTTCGAAGTCTTCCTGAACCTTCGCGCGCTTGGCCTCCGATTCGGCGGCCAGACGATCGCGCTCGGTTTGTGCGGCTTCGACGACACGAGCAGCCTCGGTACGCGCCTGGGCCATCGTCTGCTCGTGTTCGGTCGCCAGCGCGGTGCGCCGCTCTTCCAGCTCTGCGACGAGTGACTCGTGGCGGGCGCGAAGACGTGCGCTCTCCTGCTCGGCGACGGACACCATTTCCTCTGCCTCGGAGTGTGCCTTGGCGCGAACCTCCGAAGCCTCGTCCGATGCCAGCCGCAGCATTCGCGAGATACGGTCGCTCATCCCCTCGGCAGTGGTCGGGGGAACGGAAAGGCGATCGATGTCCTTGCGAAGTTCGTCGATCTCGTCGCGAGCGTCGTCGAGTTGCTTGGCCAGGTCGCGCGCTTGCGACGCGGCGGCGTCACGGTCGGCAGTGGTCAGCCGCAGTTCGGCGTCGAATCGTTCGAAATAGTTGGTGACTTCGTCGCGATCGAATCCCTTCCGGACGATGGAGAAGGGAAGTTGCACACCGCTGCGCTCTTGCTCGTAGGCCATGGCGTCAATTTACCGGTGCGTAGGGTGCGTGGCCATCGGGTGGGTCAATGGGGTGCACTGGCAGGCTCGACCAGCTCGATCAGCACGCCACCGGCATCCTTCGGATGGATGAAGTTGATTCGTGAATCAGCGGTGCCGCGTCGGGGCGTGTCGTACAGAAGCCGAACTCCGTGGCCGCGCAAGTCGACCGAGATCTCGTCGATGTCGGTGACGCGGTAGGCCAGTTGCTGCAGGCCGGGACCGTTGCGGCCGATGAACTTCGCGATCGTCGAGTTCTCGTCGAGAGGGGCCAGGAGCTGAAGTGCCGTTGCGCCGGCGGGCGCGCCGGGGAACGAGAGCATCGCTTCCCGAACGCCTTGGCCCTCGTTGATCTCCTCGTGGACGGAAACCATCCCCAGGTGCTCGGTGTACCAGGCGATCGCGACATCGAGGTCGGGGACGGCTACGCCAGCATGGTCGATCGCGGTGACAAGCTCGGATCGGACCGGGAGTCCGGCGGAGGACGACGTGGTAGAGGTCCCCGTGGTGGACGGCGTAGTTGAAGTCATAGAGTCGACGTTAGCGTCAGTGCCGTCGAAATGCCCACCGGGGTTGTCGACTGAAATCGGCATCTGACTGTTCGATCGAGAACGAGTGGAGGAAAAACGTGACCACGTCTGTCATCGTGGCTGGGGCTCGAACCCCGGTCGGTCGGTTGTCCGGGTCGCTGAAGGGTCTGTCGGGCTCGGATCTGGGCGGCGTCGCGATCAAGGGTGCGCTCGAGAAAGCAGGTGTCGCGCCGGAACTCGTGGAGTACGTCGTGATGGGGCAGGTTCTCACCGCAGGTGCCGGCCAGATTCCGGCGCGTCAGGCGGCCGTTGCGGCGGGTATTCCGATGGACGTTCCTGCTTTGACGATCAACAAGGTGTGTCTGTCGGGTATCAACGCCATAGCGCTGGCGGATCAGATGATTCGTGCAGGCGAGTTCGACGTGGTCGTCGCGGGCGGTCAGGAGTCGATGACCCAGGCTCCGCACTTGCTCGAGAAGAGCCGCGCCGGCTTCAAATACGGTGACGTCACCATGCGCGACCATCTCGCTTTCGACGGCCTGTACGACATTTTCACCGATCAGGCAATGGGCGGGTTGACCGAATGCCGCAACGAGGGCGCTACCGCGAGCACCCGCGAAGAACAGGACGCGTTTGCGGCGGAGTCGCATCAGCGAGCGGCGGCAGCCTGGAAGAATGGTGTTTTCGACGACGAAGTCGTCCCGGTCTCGATCCCGCAGCGCAAGGGTGATCCGATCGTGTTCGCGGAGGACGAGGGCATTCGCGCGGACACCACGCCCGACACGCTCGCCGCCCTACGTCCGGCCTTCAGTAAGACGGGCACGATCACGGCCGGCAATGCCTCCACCATCAATGACGGGGCCGCCGCGGTCATCGTGATGAGCAAGGAGAAGGCCGAGAGTCTCGGATTGTCCTGGATCGCAGAGATCGGCGCGCACGGTGTGGTGGCGGGCCCTGATTCGTCACTTCAGTCTCAGCCGGCTCGCGCAATCGCCAAGGCGTGCGAAAAGGAAGGCGTGGACCCGAAGGATCTCGATCTGATCGAGATCAACGAAGCATTCGCGGCGGTCGGTATCGCCTCGACGCGGGAACTCGGGGTGAGCGAGGACAAGGTCAACGTCAACGGCGGTGCCATCGCGATCGGGCATCCCCTCGGCATGTCCGGTGCCCGTATCGTGCTGCATCTGGCATTGGAACTGCAGCGCCGCGGCGGAGGAACCGGCGCAGCGGCATTGTGCGGTGGTGGTGGCCAAGGTGACGCCTTGATCGTCCGCGTCCCGGCGAAGTAGCGGTGACGGTGGCTCTGATCGATGCACTCCAATGAGACCAGAGCCACCACGCCGGGCCACTACACAGTGTCGTAGGGGTCGGGCACAATGGTCGTCATGTTGAATTTCTTCGATCTGAGCACCACCGCCAAGCGTTTCCGCTTCGTCGCAGTCCTCGAGGCCTTCACCTGGCTCGGACTGCTGATCGGTATGGCATTCAAGTACATCCCCGCTGATGGCAACGAGATCGGCGTGAAGATCTTCGGACCGATTCACGGAGCTGTGTTCGTGCTCTATCTGGTCGTGACCGTCATCACCGCGGTGAAGTTGAAGTGGAATGCGGTCACCACGATTCTTGCCGCTGTGGCGAGCGTGCCGCCTTTCGGCACGGTGATATTCGAGGTGTGGGCTGCCCGAACCGGACGGATGGCGGAGCTGAACACCCAGCAGCCGAGTCTGGCAAAAGGTGTGGGCGCCGCTTAACCGACCTCGCGGGTAGAAGACCGACCCGGATGGTGACAAACTGTACGGCGTGACTCGACCCGGATCTCGCTCGTCAGCCCGTCCTCCAGCAGCCGTTCCCGCATCCATCGCCGGCGCCGTCGATCTCTCCGGTTTGAAAGATCGGCCGGCGCCCCCAGCTGCGGCGGGAGGCGACGAGGACGCGTCGGGCCTGCCTCCGATCGTCGACGTGACGACTGCTTCCTTCGAGGCGGAGGTACTGCGGCGATCCTCGCAGGTTCCCGTCATCGTCGATCTGGGATCTGCTCGGTCACCCCAGTCCGTCGCGCTGACTCGCCAGCTCGGACAGCTGGCACTTGAGGCCGGCGGTCGGTGGGTTCACGCGCGCGTCGATGTCGACAGCAATCCTCAGATCGCACAGGCCTTCGGTGTCCAGGCCATCCCGACGGTCGTTGCCGTTGCCGGGGGCCAGCCATTGGCGGACCTCCAGGGCGCGCAGTCCGAGGAGCAGCTCCGCAAGTGGCTCGAGGCGATAGAGCAGGCCACGGCAGGAAAGCTGACCGGGCCTCCCGGAGCCGCATCGGTCGAAGAAGAACCCGAGCCCGAGGATCCGCGGCTCGTTGCGGCCGAGGAGGCCCTGGGTGAGGGCGACTTCGACGCCGCTATCGCGCAATACCAGGCGATCATCGACGCCGAGCCTGCGAACTCCGACGCCAAGTCTGCGCTTCGCCAGGTGAAGTTTCTTGCCCGTGTACAGAACGTCGACGAGAGTGCCGTGGCGAAGGCCGATGCGGCACCGGGCGATGTGGCCGCGCAGATCGAGGCTTCCGACGTCGAGTTGTCGCAGCAGAAACCAGAAGCAGCGTTCGCTCGGCTGATCGACGGCGTCAAGCGCACAGCCGGAGACGAGCGCACGCAGCTCCGAACTCGGCTCCTCGAGTTGTTCGAGTTGTTCGACCCTGCCGATCCAGTGGTGGTGGCGGCTCGGCGAAAGCTGGCTTCGGCCCTGTACTGATCTACCGGTAGCGGACGGTGCAGGTCTCCTGCCCGCCCAGCACTCCCGAGCGGAAGGCGTCGACCCGCGAGAACCCGCTCGGGAGCGTGACGCCGTTGATATCGCTCGCGGTCAGGCCGTCGCTGAGAAGTCCGGAAACAGCCTCGTCGAGATCGCCGGGGGACAGCCACACCTCGAGTCCCGAGGCCTCTGGATTCTCGGCGCTGAGCCCTGCCGTGATGACCCCGGCCAGACAGGCGGATCGCAACGCGGTCTGGGGATTGTCCAGCGATTGACCGGCCTCTTTCTGCACCGCCAGCGTGTAGCGCGAGGCGAAGAGCACGTACGCGCTGTAGTCACCGGAGACGTTGAGCGGAATGACATCGCCGCGGCGAGGCTCCTCGGCGGTACCGAGTTCGGCGAGCGCGTCGACGTCGACGCCCAGGACGTTCGTCGACGCGCAGTACGAGACCGGTTCCGTGGATGTGCCGTCGGGACAGTTGGTGTCGCTTCCGTCATAGGACACCGTGGGCGGATCGCTCAGTTGCAGCAGCGTTTCGAACGAGCGAACGAACGCGTCGAGCGATTCGGTGGTGACCGGCAGTTCGCCGTCGTCCTCGGCATCGCTGAACTTCTGTGGAAGGTCTGCGCGACGTGATTCGATCTCGTTCTCGTCGATGTTCAGGCACGCGGATGCGCCGTCGGTGAATCCGATCTGCACCGCGGTGACGCGTTCGAAGGCCGAGCCGTGCACCGATTCCGGGTCGTTCGGATCCACATCTCGCACAGCGACGGTTGCCGCGAGGACCCCGTTGAGTCCGTCGGAGGTGTTGATCGTGAAGTGCGGAGACTTGTCTTCGGCAACGTGCCGGATGAACGCGCCGGCGAAGCAGTCAGCCTGCTGCTCGGCGACGATGGTCGGGGTGTCGTCGCCGACGAGACCGGACTGGTGCTGGATGGAATGCCCGTATTCGTGAGCCATGACCATGACCACTGCCATCGGCCCGAAGGCGTCGATCAAGGCAGGCAGCAGAATTGTTCGGTCCCAGCCGATCGAGTCCTCTCTCGTGCAGTACGCCGCATTGGGAATACCCCCGGTGCGGAACCCGCAGAATCTGACGCCGTCGCCGTCGGCTTCACTCGCATCCCACGAGATCAGGTCGGCCACGGGTCTGAATGGAGTCTTGAACAGCTCGGGATAGGTCTGCGTCCAGTAGCGCTGAATGTCGTCGATCGCGTTGGTGGCGATGATGTCGGAGTCGGTCCCCTCGGAGCCCTGCACCTCGAGGTCGGAGTTCCGTGCGCCCGGTCGAGGTCCGCTGGGTCCGTCGGTGACGGGCAGACCGGCCACGTTGAACGGGTTCTCGTAGATGGAAACGGCTCGGCCGTCGACAACCTGACCGCAACCGGCCAGCAGCAACACCGCCGCGAGGGTCGAGGCGAGCAATGCGGTCGTACTCGGAATGCGTCGGGTACGACCGCCACTCATCTATCGCTCCAGTTTGATCCAGATCGCTCCGTTGGCAGGCAGTGCGACCTGTGCTGACGCCGGCCGACCGTGCCACGAGTGCGACGTCGCGGTTACTTCTCCATAATTGCCGACGCCTGTCCCGCCGTACGAGGTTGCATCCGTGTTGAGGATCTCGACCCAACGTCCAGGTTCCGGTAATCCGACACGATAGTCGCCGCGTACCACTCCGGAGAAGTTGAAGACGCACGCGATCACCGAACCGTCGGACCCGTAGCGCAGGAAACTGAGTACGTTGTTCTCGGTGTCGTTGGCATCGATCCAGGAATATCCGCTGGGAGAGGTGTCGAGTGTCCACAGCGCGGGGTGGTCGCAGTAGACCCTGTTGAGATCGCTGACCAGGCTCAATATCCCTCGGTGCAGGCCGTGGTCGTTGTTCTCGTCGAGTTGATACCAATCGAGGCCGCGTTCCTCCGACCACTCCCGCGTCTGCCCGTACTCCTGACCCATGAAGAGCAACTGCTTGCCGGGATGCGCCCACATGTAGGCGAGCAGCCCGCGCAATCCGGCGGCCTTTGCGTGATCGTCGCCCGGCATGCGCGTCCACAGCGTGCCTTTGCCGTGCACCACCTCGTCGTGGCTGATGGGGAGTAGGTAGTTCTCGCTCCAGGCGTAGACGGCCGAGAAGGTGATCTCGTGATGGTGGTAGGTCCGATGAATCGGATCACGCCCCAGGAACCCGAGCGTGTCGTGCATCCAGCCCATGTTCCACTTCATATTGAAGCCGAGACCACCGACACTCGTCGGACGTGTGACGCCTGGCCACGCCGTCGACTCCTCGGCAACCGTGACGACGCCACTGAACTTCTTGTGCACGGTGGCGTTCATCTCCTGCAGGAACGACACCGCCTCGAGGTTCTCGCGGCCACCGTGGATGTTCGGGCTCCACCCGCCCTCGGGGCGGGAGTAGTCCAGGTACAGCATCGACGCGACAGCATCGACGCGCAGTCCGTCGATGTGGAACTCGTCGAGCCAGAACAGAGCGTTGGCGACGAGAAAGTTGCGGACTTCGCGGCGACCGAAATCGAATACCAGTGTGCCCCAGTCGAGTTGCTCGCCGCGCTGGGGATCGCCGTGCTCGTACAGAGCGCCGCCGTCGAAACGTGCCAACGCCCACTCGTCCTTGGGGAAGTGGGCCGGAACCCAGTCGACGATAACGCCGATTCCCTTGGCGTGCAAATGATCTACGAAGAATCGAAAGTCGTCGGGGCTGCCGAAACGCGATGTAGGTGCGTAGTAGGAGGTGACCTGGTAGCCCCACGAGCCACCGAAGGGGTGCTCGGCCACGGGCAGCAGCTCGACATGCGTGAAGCCGGTCTCGAGGATGTAATCGGCCAGCTGCTCGGCCAACTCTCGGTACCCGAGATTCTGCCGCCACGACGCGAGATGAATCTCGTAGACGCTCATCGGCGCTGCGGTCGGTTCGACGGCGGCGCGTGCATCCAGCCATCCGTCATCGGTCCACTCGAAGGACGAGCTCGACACGACAGATGCGGTGGCAGGCGGGATCTCGGTCGCGAAGGCCATCGGATCGGCCTTGTCGCGAGCGACACCATCGGAGCCATGTACCCGGTACTTGTAGACGGCTCCCGGAGCGAGATCGGGTATGAACAGCTCCCAGACACCGGTGGATCCGAGTGCGCGCATGGGAAAGCTACGGCCTGTCCAACCGTCGAAGTCTCCGATGACGGTGACACCCGAGGCCGCGGGCGCCCACACGGCGAACGAGACGCCGCTGACGTCGCCGTCGAGGGTGGTGTAGTTCTGCTCGTGTGCGCCGAGGATGTCCCAGAGCCGCTCGTGACGCCCTTCACCGAACAGGTGAAGATCGAGTTCGCCGAGGGTGGGTAGGAAGCGGTAGCCATCGGCCGAGACCGCAGTATGGCCACCGGGCCACGTCACCGCCAGTCGATAGTCCATCAGATCCTCGAACGGAACGACGCCCGAGAACACGCCGTGGGCGACGTGCGTCAGGGGATAGTCGGCATCGCCGATGCGGGCGAACACCGACTCGGCGTTGGGCTTGAGCGCGCGGATCGCGGTGCCACCCTCGACGGTGTGCGCACCCAGGATCGAGTGCGGGTTGTAATGCTTGCCCTGAGCGAGCAACTCGATGTCGTTGTCGCTCGGTGGGGCGATGTCAGGCGTGCTCGGCTTGTCGCTCACGTTGGTTTGCACTCACTTCCAGTTGCCGCGGTAGGCCAGTTCGAGTCGCTGTGGGTAGGGGATGGGCGGTAGCGACATGATGTGCGCGACGGCCTTCAACGGCTCGAGTTTGACGAAATTGGCTTGGCCCCAAAGGTATTGCTGTCCGGTTACCTCATCGGTGACCGTGAGGCTGTCATGCCAATCGAGACCGATCTCGGGCATGTCCAGCCAGATGGTGCCTTCCTCCGGGCCGAACGGGTCCAGATTGATCACCACCAGAACCGAGTCACCGGTGTTGGCGTCGAACTTCGAGTAGGCAATCAGTGCGTCGTTGTCGACGTGGTGAAAGTGGATGTTGCGCAGTTGCTGCAGAGCCGGATGCGCGCGCCGGATCGAGTTCAACTTGCCCAGCCACGGCTCGAGCGACTCGCCTCGCGCCAGAGCGCCCTCGTAGTCGCGTGGCCGAAGCTGATATTTCTCCGAATCCAGGTACTCCTCACTGCCGGGGCGCACCGCCTGATGCTCGTACAGCTCGTACCCGGAGTAGACCCCCCATGTCGGTGACATCGTCGCCGCCAGCGCTGCGCGCAGCGCGAACATTCCAGGCCCGCCGTGCTGAAGGCTCTCGTGCAGGATGTCCGGGGTGTTGACGAACAAGTTCGGGCGAGCGTCGTCGGCTCGGAGGGCGTGCTCCTCGGCGAACTGGGTCAGCTCACCCTTTGCTACCCGCCAGGTGAAGTACGTGTAGGACTGGGTGAACCCGCGCATCGCCAACCCGTACATCCGTGCAGGTCTGGTGAACGCCTCGGCCAGGAACAGCACGTCCGGATCGGTCTTCTTGATCTCCGCAATCAACCATTCCCAGAAGTTCGGCGGTTTGGTGTGCGGGTTGTCGACCCGAAAGATCTTCACGCCCAGGGAAATCCAGTAGCGCACCACGCGAAGCACCTCGTCGTAGATGCCGCGTCGATCGTTGTCGAAGTTGACCGGGTAGATGTCCTGGTACTTCTTCGGTGGATTCTCTGCGTAGGCGATGGTGCCGTCCGGGAGGACGGTGAACCATTCCGGGTGTTCAGCAGCCCACGGGTGGTCGGGCGCGGCCTGCAGGGCGAGATCGAGCGCAATCTCGAGATCGAGCTCGTGGGCTGCGTCGACGAAGGCCCGGAAGTCCGACTCGGTACCGAGTTCGGGATGAATGGCGTCGTGGCCCCCGTCCGCGGACCCGATCGCCCAGGGTGAGCCCACGTCGTCGGGACCCGGTGTGAGGGTGTTGTTGGGGCCCTTGCGGTTGACGATTCCGATCGGGTGGATCGGCGGAAGATACACCACGTCGAAACCCATGCGCGCGATCCGCGGCAGCATGGCTGTCGACGTCGCGAACGTGCCGTGGCGCGGCGAACCGTCCTCGTTCCACCCGCCCGTCGATCGTGGGAAGAACTCGTACCACGACCCGTGCAGCGCGCGAGTGCGGTCGACCCAGATGTTGATCGCCGCCGACCGAGTCACCAGCTCACGCAGGGGATGTTCGGCCAGCAGTGCTGTGACTTCGGAGGTGAACGCGGGCGAGACTCGTCCGGGCAGTTGGCGGTCGGTATCCCGCAGTGCGGTCACCACGTCATCGAGCAGTGCTCGGTCCTCGGTGGGCACACCTTCGGCTGCACGCTCGAACGCGCGCGCGCCGAGCTCGAGGTCGTTTGCAAGTTCGGCTGCGTTCTGGCCGACTCCCAACTTGGCCTCGACGGCATGCCTCCAGGTGGCGACCGGATCCGACCACGCTTCGATCCGGCATATCCAGTATCCGGGGGTCGAAGGAGTGAACACCGCGTGAAAGTTGTCCGGTTCCGATCCGGGCGTCATTGTTGTGCGCTGGGAAGACCGCATACCCGGTCCACGAACCGCCAGTGTCGCCGCTACGGCGTCGTGACCCTCGCGCCAGACGACCGCTGATACCGGAAAAGCTTCGCCCACAACTGCTTTCGCGGGATACTTACCGGTAGTGGTGTCTGGAAGGACATTGTCGATACCGAGTCGACCTGTCACTTCACGCTCCATTCTTTTCCCTCTACTGCAGGCCGCAGGTGATGCAGCTGCACAGTTACCGATGGTCCGCGAACTCTCCTTGTCAACCGTAGTGCAGTAGCGCCGGTCATGTCGCAGTCGGACAAGATCGAGCGTGACGCTACGCAGCATCGGGCAAAGTGGGTAGGCTTCGAGCCGTGAAAGCTTTGCGTCGGTTCACTGTCCGCGCCCACTTGCCTCAACGCCTGAATGCCCTGGGCGAGCTGTCGACAAACCTTCGCTGGTCGTGGCACCCGCCCACGCAGGCGCTGTTCGAGGAAATCGACCCGCTGCTCTGGGTGGACCTCGAGCGAGACCCGATTGCTCTCCTCGGTGCCGTCGGACCGTCGCGCCTGGAAGCACTGGCGACCGACGAGGACTTCGTGAGCCGCCTCGACCAGTTGGCCGCCGATCTTCGTGACTACATGACGCGACCGCTGTGGTACCAGAAGCAGCTGCGCAACGGATTGCCTCTGCCGACGGGTATCGGGTACTTCTCGATGGAGTTCGGAGTCAGTGAAGTCCTGCCGAATTACTCCGGAGGGTTGGGAATCCTGGCCGGAGACCACCTGAAGGCTGCATCCGACCTGGGGCTGCCACTGATCGGCGTCGGGCTGCTCTACCGGTCGGGCTACTTCCGCCAATCGTTGACCGCCGAGGGGTGGCAGGCCGAGCGATACCCGTCCCTCGACCCTCATGGGTTGCCTGTCCGGTTGCTGGCGGATGAGTCGGGAGCCGCCGTCCTGGTCCGTGTCTCGATGCCCGGCGGCAGAGTGCTGCGAGCGCGCGTCTGGATTGCGCAGGTCGGGCGAGTCCCGCTGCTGCTGCTCGACTCGGACATCTCCGACAATGATCCCGAGCTTCGCGGAGTGACCGACAGGCTCTACGGCGGCGACCAGGATCACCGAATCAAGCAGGAGATCCTCGCGGGCATCGGGGGAGTCAGAGCGATCCGCGCGTACACCCACGAGTACGGACTGCCGGACCCGGAAGTGTTCCACATGAATGAGGGGCACGCAGGCTTTCTCGGTGCGGAGCGCATTCGGGAATTGGTGACGGTGCAGGGACTGGATTTCGACTCGGCGCTGGCCTCGGTGCGAGCGGGCACGGTGTTCACCACGCATACACCCGTGCCTGCGGGGATCGATCGGTTCCCGGCAGACCTGGTGCGGCACTACTTCGGCAGTGATGGCACCGCCGATTCGGCGCTGCTACCGGGGCTTCCGATGGAACGTGTCCTCGCGCTGGGCGGCGAGACCGATCGCTTCGTGTTCAATATGGCGCACATGGGTCTGCGTCTTGGTCAGCGCGCCAACGGTGTGTCGAAGCTGCACGGCACGGTCAGTCGCGAGATGTTCAGCGAACTCTGGCGCGGATTCGATGCCTCGGAGGTTCCGATCGGCTCGGTGACCAACGGGGTGCACGCGCCGACCTGGGCGGCGCCGGAATGGATGGACATCGCGCGTGCTGTCGCGGGCCCGCAGGCGGTGGAGGAGGCTCGTGGTTGGGAGCAGTTGCACACCGTCGAGGCGGACACTCTGTGGGCAACGCGGAACGAGCTGCGCGGAAGATTGGTGGACGAGGTTCGCCGCCGGGTTCGCCGTTCGGCGCTCGAACGTGGCGCTACGCAGGCCGAAATCGGTTGGACATCAGGTGTTTTCGATCCCGATGTGCTCACAGTCGGTTTCGCTCGCCGCGTACCCACCTACAAGCGTCTGACGCTGATGTTGCGTGAACCGGAACGGCTCAAGCGACTGCTGCTGGATCCGGACAGGCCACTTCAACTGGTCGTGGCCGGCAAGTCCCACCCCGCAGACGACGGCGGCAAAGCACTCATTCAGCAGATCGTGCGGTTTGCCGACCAAGCAGACGTGCGTCACCGAATCGTCTTCCTCCCCGACTACGACATGTCCATGGCGCGCTTCCTGTACTGGGGATGCGACGTGTGGCTCAACAACCCCCTGCGTCCGCTCGAGGCATGCGGCACATCCGGGATGAAGTCCGCGCTCAACGGCGGTCTCAACCTCTCCATCCGCGATGGCTGGTGGGACGAGATGTACGACGGTGAAAACGGCTGGGCCATCCCGACGGCCGACGGTGTCACCGACGAGCATCGGCGCGACGATCTCGAGGCATCCGCGCTCTACGAACTGCTCGAGAATTCGGTTCTGCCGAAGTTCTACGACCGCACCGATGGCGTCCCGAGCAGATGGATAGAGATGGTGCGTCACACCCTCGAACATCTGGGGCCGAAGGTGCTTGCATCTAGGATGGTTCGCGACTACACGCTGGGCTATTACGCGCCGGCTGCTGAATCGGCTCGCGCCGTCGATGCCGACAGCTACGCGGGCGCACGATCGATTGCCGCCTACCGACACCGCGTCGAGGACGCGTGGCACTCGGTCGAGGTAGTTCAGGTGGACAGCGAGGGCCTGCCCGACACGCCGGTGATAGGCGCCGAACTCACACTGCGAGCGTATGTTCGGCTCGGTGGCCTGTCGCCGGACGATGTGGTCGTCCAGGCGGTGTTGGGGCGAGTCGACGATGACGAGAATCTGACCGACATCCGTACCGTGAGGATGGCTCACACGGGAACCGAGTCCCTCGGGGAGGTTTTCGCAACCGATGCCGCGCTCCCGGTCAGCGGTGCGGTGGGCTACACCGTCCGGGTGCTACCGCACCACGAACTGCTGGTCGAAGACGCCGAACTCGGTTTGGTGAAGACACCGAACGTGTGAGGGTCGGTCAGCGCTCGGCCAGCCTGGTGAGTGCTCTTCGGACGACCTCGGGGTCGGACGTCTCCCAGAACGGTGGAAGCGAGGCCCGGAGGTAGCCCCCGTAGCGGGCCGTCGCCAGCCGCGAGTCGAGCATCGCGACCACCCCGCGGTCGTCGACGCTCCGGAGAAGCCGGCCGACTCCCTGCGCGAGCAACAGTGCTGCGTGGTTGGCGGCGACGGACAGGAATCCGTTGCCCCCACGTGACTGGACGGCTTGTTGACGCGCGACGAGCAGCGGATCGTCCGGTCGGGGAAACGGAATTCGATCGAGAATGACCAGGCTCAACGACGGGCCGGGTACGTCGACCCCCTGCCACAAGGACAGCGTGCCGAACAGCGAGGTGGCTTCGTCCTCGGCGAACTTGGTGACCAGAGCGCCGGTGGCGTCATCGCCCTGACACAGC
Source organism: Rhodococcus sp. I2R (assembly GCF_020889545.1). Taxonomy (NCBI): domain Bacteria; kingdom Bacillati; phylum Actinomycetota; class Actinomycetes; order Mycobacteriales; family Nocardiaceae; genus Rhodococcus; species Rhodococcus sp. I2R. The sequence continues at coordinate 38,460 of NZ_JAHUTG010000028.1, read as the reverse complement.
ACCGGTGTGTCGAGGCGTTCGCGCATCGCCTCGGCTGCTGTCTTCGCGGCGCGCATCGAGGAGAACAGGCCGAGCGTGCGGCCACCCGCAGCGCCGACGAGTGCTTCGATCTCGTCGAGGTACAGCGGTGAGAGTCCATCGCGGCCGGGCGGCGGGAGGTGCTCCGCGACATAGAGGATGCCGGCTTTGGCGTGGTCGAACGGTGAGCCGACGTCGAGCGAATTCCAGTGAATCGAGGCCGTGTCCGACGGCGGTTCTGCACCGGAGGACATGGCAGTCTCGCTCCGCGCCGAATTCTCGGCCGGTAGCCCCCAGTTGACGGCCAGTCCGTCGAACGACCCACCGACGGTCAAAGTGGCCGAGGTCAGCACCACCGTCGATTCGGCGAACAATCGTGACCGCAGCAGCCCGCCCACCGACAGGGGAGCCATCCGGACGGTGCGTTTGACCGAACCGCGGAAGTCGTCGACGGCGTGCCACACGACGTCCTTGCGTTTTGCCGGGTCGGGCTCGTCGAAGGCTGTGAGGACCCGGACGGCGCTGTCGTGCACCTCGTCCACTGCAACGAGAGCTGCGTTGCGCGCGGCGGCGGCCTCGGGGTCTGTGTTGGCCAAACCGGATCGCTGCGGGCCGATCGCAGTGCGCACTGCCCAGGCACTGTCGCGGATGGAGGCCAATGCTGGTCCGACACCGTCGGGTAGCGCGGCCCACCGACCCGCCGGCAGATCGTCGAGAATGGCGCCCCAGTTCTCTGCGGCGCCGTCAAGGGCGTCGACGATGTCTTCCTCGATCAGTTTGCTGCATCGTCGTGCCGCGGCTGTGACCGTCGCGGCCGACAGCTCCGAGGTGGCGACACCGGTGACCCGGTCGACCAGCTCGTGCGCCTCGTCGATCACGACGACATCGTGCTCGGGCAGAATCTGAATGCCCGTGATGGCATCGATGGCAAGCAGCGCGTGGTTGGTGACGACGACATCGACCTGCGAGGCCTCGGTGCGCGCCCGTTCGGCGAAACAGTCCTCGCCGACAGGGCAGCGTGACTTTCCCAGGCACTCGCGCGCGGTGACGCTGACCTGGCGCCACGCCTGGTCGCTGACGCCGGGTACGACATCGTCGCGATCACCGGTCTCGGTATCGGAGGACCATTTCGTCAACCGCACCACCTCGCGGCCGAGTCGGGAGATGGCGAAGGCGTCGAACAGTTCGGCATCCGGAGCATCCTCAGAAGCGCCGGTGTGGATCTTGTTCATGCACAGGTAGTTGTTGCGCCCCTTGAGTATCGCGAACTTCGGGCGCCGACCGAGTGCCTCGGCGAGCGCGTCGGACAGGCGCGGGAGATCACGGTCGACGAGCTGGCGCTGCAGCGCGATGGTGGCGGTGGAGACGACCACTGTCTTTCCGGACTCGACAGCATGCCGAATGCTGGGAACGAGATAGGCGAGCGACTTGCCGGTACCCGTGCCCGCCTGGACCGCGAGGTGCTCGCCGGTGTCGATCGAGTGCGCGACAGCCGACGCCATGGTGAGCTGGTTGCTGCGTTCCTTGCCGCCGAGTGCATGCACCGCGACCTTCAGGAGGGCGGGCACTGTGGGCAGTTCGGTCTTGGATGGCACCGAAGAAGGGTACTTCCATGGGCGGCGCTCCGCGCACGTGCGTGAAAATACATAGCCCGTCCTGTATTTCCGCGCACATGCGCCGAAGGCGCCTAGGCGTCGACGAATCGCGTGGGGATCGCGGGATCGCCGTTCGAGAGCTTGAGCCCCTCCCATGGCAGGCTCACGAGTCGGCTACGCAGGAGCGCTCGTGAGTCCGCGAGCGTCGGCAACCCGTCGACGACGTGGCCTTCGCGGACATAGGGCACGGTCAGTGGGGTGCCGACGAGGTCGTCGTCGATCGGCGGCGGGCTGCCCAACGGATACACGACCTCCTCGACTGCCGTTCCGGTGGCGCGGGTGGCGCGCAGCGCAGCCTTGGCGCCGCCCCGTGTCTGCTTGTGGTCGCTGCGCTTGGCCACGGGGCGTCCGTCGACGGTGACGAGTTTGTAGACCATCCCCGCAGTGGGGGCGCCCGATCCGGTCACCAGGGAGGTCCCGACGCCGTAGGAGTCCACGGGCTCCGCGCGCAGCGAGGCGATGGCGTACTCGTCGAGGTCGCCGGAGACGACGATCTTGGTTTTGGTGGCACCGAGATCGTCGAGTTGGCGCCGCACCTGTCCCGCCAGCACGCCCAGATCGCCGGAGTCGATGCGCACGCCGCCGAGATCGGGGCCGGCGACCTCGATCGCGTTGGCGACTCCCGCGCTGATGTCGTACGTATCGACCAGCAGGGTCGTCGAGACGCCGAGCGCTCGGATCTGTGCGGCGAATGCGGCCTTCTCGTTCGGTCCGTCCGCGCCCGTGTACAGCAGGGTGAACGCGTGCGCGGAGGTCCCGGCGCCAGGAAGTCCGTGGCGACGAACTGCTTCCAGGTTCGAGGTAGCGGAGAACCCAGCGATGTATGCCGCGCGGGACGAGGCGACAGCGGCTTCCTCGTGCGTGCGTCGCGAGCCCATCTCGATGATGGGACGTGAGCCCGCCGAACTGGACATCCGGGCTGCCGCGGAGGCGATGGCACTGTCGTGGTTGAGGATCGACAGGGCGAGGGTTTCCAGGATCACGCATTCGGCGAAGGTGCCCCGGACGGACAGCACCGGCGAGCCGGGGAAGTACAGGTCTCCCTCGCGGTATCCGTCGATATCGCCGGAGAATCGATACTTCCTCAACCATTCCAGGGTGGATCCGTCGAGAAACGATCCCAGTGTGTCGAGTTCGTCCGGCCCGAAGCGAAACCGCGTCAAGGCTTCGATGAAGCGTGCGGTGCCGGCGACGACGCCGTACCGGCGTCCGTTCGGCAGGCGCCGCGCGAAGACCTCGAAACTGCACGGTATGTGAGCCGATCCGTCGGCGAGGGCCGCCGAGAGCATCGTGTACTCGTACTGATCGGTGAAGAGAGCTGTACTCGGGTCGCTGTCCGTTATGTCCGGACCCGGTGTCGATGCGGTAGGCACGGGATCAACACTACGAGGCTCGGGGGTGACGGTGTGCACCTCGGCCCAGCCGTCGTACCCTGTTCGTATGGCTTCAACGACGGCTGACGAGATCGCGGACATCGCCGCCGGGGCCCCGGTTCTTGCGGCGTCGCCACAAGCCGCGCCCGCCGAATCGGCCACCGTGGCCGCCGACGAGGCGCACGACGTGCCCTGGGTGACGATCGTCTGGGACGATCCGGTCAATCTGATGCACTACGTGACGTTCGTGTTCCAGAAGCTCTTCGGATACAGCAAGGCCAAGGCGACCGAGCTGATGATGCAGGTGCACTCCGAGGGCAAGGCCGTCGTGTCCAGCGGTGAACGAGACAAGATGGAAAACGATGTGCGCAAACTGCACGCAGCGGGCCTGTGGGCGACGATGCAGCAGGACAAGTAGTACGCCGACCGTAGGATCCGATTGCATCCGAGATGAAGGAAAGCTGACGCTGTGCGCACGTGGAGCAGGAAGAACTCACTCAGCGGAGTAAAAATTCGCTCGGACATGGATGCACGTGAGGCCGCCGTCCTGAGATCGCTCGTCGGATCGGTGATCGGATTGCTCCGCGACCGTGCCGCCGACGTGCCCACTGACGAGCTCGCGGCGATGACGGGGTTGCGCACCGGGCACAGCACTCCGCCGGAGGACGCTGCCCTGGCCCGTCTGCTCCCGGACTTTCACCGACGCGACCAGAGCGAGGACGGCTCGGACACCGCAGATCTCAACGGCGCGCTGCGCGGGCTCCACGAACCGGACATCATCGACGAGAAGTTGCATGCCGGCAGCGTCATCCTCGACACGCTTCCGGCCTCCGGCGGAAAAATCGTCCTGACGCCCGAGCAGGCAGACGCCTGGTTGATGGGCCTCAACGACGTACGATTGGCTCTCGGAACCACGTTGGGTATCGACGCGGACACTCCGGAAGTTCTCGACGACGAGGACCCGCGAGCGCCTCACCTCGACGTGTACCACTGGCTGACCTGGATGCAGGATTCCCTGGTGCAGGTCCTCACTCCGTAGGAGGGCCGCCACGTGACTGGCCGCGCTGATTCACTCACCGACGTAGCGGGACTGTTGGTCGGTCACCACCACGCGCTCGATCCGTCGGCCACTCTCGGCTCCGGCGCTGCGACTGGCTGCACCGTTGTGCGGACCCTCGGCGGGGCCGTGGCCGCGGTCGACGTTCGCGGCGGGGGACCAGGCACCCGCGAGACCGACCTCCTCGATCCGAGCCACTCTGTGCAGCAGATCAACGCGATCCTGTTGACCGGTGGCAGCGCGTACGGTCTGGCCGCCGCCGACGGCGTCATGAGATGGCTCGAGGAACACGGGCACGGCATCCCCATGGGCAGTCCGGATCAGGTTGTGCCGATCGTGCCGGCGGCGGTGATCTTCGACCTGCCGGTCGGGGACTGGGCCGTTCGGCCGACGGCAGATTTCGGTTTCGCTGCCGCGGAGGCTGCCGCCGCAGATTTCGCAACAGGCTCGGTGGGCGCGGGCGTCGGCGCCCGAGCCGGGGTCCTCAAGGGTGGGGTGGGTACCGCGAGCACCATCATCGAGGGTGGACCGGCCGACGGGGTCACTGTCGGGGCGTTGATGGTCACCAACCCGGTGGGTTCGGTCTTCGATCCCCGCACCGGACTGCCCTGGGGCGTCGGTTCGGAAGGCCCGAAAGCCTTCGGAATGCGCAAGCCCGACGTGCACGAGCTGTGGAACGCCAACTCGCTCGCGGCGAAGGGAACGGCCCTCAATACCACCATCGGCGTGGTCGCCACGGACGTCGATCTGACGGCAGCCTCGTGCAAGCGACTCGCCGTGGCAGGTCACGACGGCTTGGCGCGGGCCATCCGTCCCGCCCACTCGCCGCTCGACGGGGACACGATCTTCGCGCTGTCCACCGGAACGAGATCGGTCGTCACCGAGACGTCGATGCCGAAAGCCTTCGCGGTGGACCTGCCGGTTCTCGACGCGGTCACCGCGGTGGCAGCGAACGTCGTCGAACGTGCCATCGTCCGCGCCCTGCTCGACGCCACATCGGTGGCGGGCATTCCCACCTATCGCTCCATCTTTCCGTCGGCGTTCGAGTCCTGAACGTCGGTACGCTTGGTGATGAACAGGACAAACCGGCCGCTCGAGGAAAGGCGTCACCGATGAGCGCGAACCCGTACCTGCCGACCCCGGCTCCGAAGCGGCCGGCGTGGCAGGAGGCCGGCATGCTCGTCGGCGCGTTCGTGGTGTTGCTGTGGATCATCGAGATCATCGATGTGGCATCCGGGAGTCGAGTCCAGCAGGCCGGAATCGAACCTCGCAGTATGGACGGTCTGTGGGGCATCCTGTTCGCGCCGGTGCTGCACGACGACTGGGCGCATCTGTTCGCCAACACGATTCCTGTGCTCATCCTCGGTTTCTTGGTGTTGCTCTCGGGAGTGGCGCGTGGACTGACAGCCACCGGGATCATTTGGGTTATCGGCGGCGTCGGCACCTGGCTGATCGGTGGCAGCAACGACAATCACATCGGGTCGTCGATTCTGATCTTCGGATTCATCTCCTACCTACTCACTCGTGGAATCTTCACCCGCAAGCTCGGGCAGTTGGCGATCGGCGTGGTGGTGTTCGTCGTCTACGGGAGCGCACTGTGGGGTGTTCTGCCCGCCACACCGGGTGTTTCTTGGCAGGGCCACCTGTTCGGGGCGATCGGCGGCGTCGTGGCTGCGTGGGCGCTGTCGTCCGACGCGCGGGCGGCACGGGCCGTGCGGTGAAATCGCCGGCGCAAAAAACGCGATGCGTTTCGGCGTCGGCCGATCTCGTGGCAGCATGAGCGGTATGCGAATTACCGTCCTGGGATGTTCGGGCAGTGTGTCCGGGCCCGATTCCCCCGCGTCGGGCTATCTCCTCGACGAGTCGGAAACATCGCCACTCGTGCTGGACTTCGGCCCCGGCGTTCTCGGAGCGCTGCAGCGCTACGCAGACCCGGGCGATGTGAGCGTTTTTCTGACGCACCTGCATGCCGATCACTGCCTCGATGTACCGGGATTGCTGGTGTGGCGGCGCTACCATCCGAATCCCCCCGAGGGGCGGGCGCTGGTCTACGGGCCGAAGGACACCGCGTTCAGGCTCGGTGTCGCCTCCGCCGAGTGTGGCGGTCAGATCGACGACATGTCCGACACTCTCGATCTGCGGAGATGGACGGACGGGCGTGTGGTGCGCCACGGACGGCTGTCGATTCTCCCTCGCCAGGTCTACCACCCGCCCGAGTCATACGGGATGCGCATCACCACCGCCAAGGACAAGATCTTCGCGTACACCGGCGATACCGGAATGTGTCAGGCTGTCCGCGATATCGCGGACCGCGCTGACGTGCTGCTCGCCGAGGCCTCCTGGACGCACTCCCCGGATCGACCCGTAGGGGTCCACCTGTCCGGCACGGAGGCCGGCCAACTTGCGCGCGAGGCTGGCGTCGGCGAGCTGTTGTTGACGCATATTCCGCCGTGGACCTCTCGTGAGGATGTCATCGCCGAAGCCAAAGCCGAATTCAGCGGGCCCGTTCACGCGGTGTCGCCGGGGGATGTCTTCACCGTGTAGCGAGATGTTCAGGTAGGCCGTGAGTGGAGCCTGTCGAATGAACCTTCGATAGGGCCGTGAGTGGAGCCTGCGGAATGAACCTTCGATAGGCTGGCTGCGTGTCCAGACGAGAAGACGGAAGAGCGGATGACGAACTCCGCACCATTGCAATAACTCGAGGTTTCACCAGCAACCCTGCAGGGTCGGTTCTGGTCGAATTCGGTAATACCAGGGTGATGTGCACGGCGAGCGTGGAAGAGGGCGTTCCTCGGTGGCGCAAAGGAACCGGGCTGGGCTGGCTCACTGCCGAGTACGCCATGTTGCCCGCCGCCACGCACACTCGTAGCGGCCGCGAGTCCGTCAAGGGCAAGGTCGGAGGTCGCACTCAGGAGATCTCCAGGCTCGTCGGACGATCTCTGCGCGCATGCATCGATCTTGCCGCCATCGGCGAGAACACCATCGCACTCGATTGTGACGTCCTGCAGGCGGACGGAGGCACTCGCACAGCCGCCATCACCGGTGCATTCGTCGCCTTGTCCGACGCCGTCACCTACTTGCGCGCCGCGGGTCGCCTCGCCGACCCGCAGCCGATTTCGTGTCGTATCGCCGCAGTCAGTGTCGGAGTGGTCGACGGCAGGGTCCGCCTCGACCTGCCGTACGAGGAGGACGCGCGAGCCGAGGTCGACATGAACGTCGTCGCGACCGACACCGGCACGCTGGTCGAGGTGCAGGGGACCGGCGAGGGTGCGACGTTCCCGCGTTCGACTCTGGACAAACTGCTCGACTCGGCTCTCGGCGGCATCGAGCAGTTGTTCGAGGTGCAGAAGGCGGCACTGGCCGAACCGTATCCGGGCGTGCTACCCGAACCGGCGCCCACCGAGTCACCGAAGAAGAAGTTCGGTGGCTGACACCCGGCTGCTCGTAGCCAGTCGGAACAAGAAGAAACTGCGCGAACTGCGACGGGTCCTCGACTCTGCCGGCATTTCGGGAATCGTGCTCGTCGGTCTCGACGAGGTTCCCGAGTTCCCGGAGGCGCCGGAGACGGCGGCAACGTTCGAGGAAAATGCGCTGGCCAAAGCACGTGACGGTGCTGCGGCGACCGGATTGCCCTGTGTCGCCGATGATTCGGGCCTCGAGGTCGATGCGCTCAACGCGATGCCGGGTGTGTTGTCAGCGCGCTGGTCCGGAACCCATGGGGACGACGACGCCAACACCTCCCTGCTGCTGGCTCAGCTCGGTGACGTGCCGGACGAGCGCAGGGGAGCGGCGTTCGTCTCCGCCTGCGCTCTCGCGGTGCCGGGTGGATCGGAGACGGTGGTTCGGGGCGAGTGGAGGGGCGTAGTTTCTCGGGTTCCATTGGGGAGCAACGGTTTCGGCTATGACCCGGTGTTCGTGCCCGAGGGAGACGGGCGTTCTGCAGCGGAGCTGAGCGCGGAGGAAAAAGACGCCGTATCGCACCGTGGTCGTGCACTGCAGGCGCTGATTCCGGCCCTACACGCGCTGGCACCATAGGACCGGGATCAGCGGTGAATCGGACAGCGGTGAATCGGGTACTGACAGGCGCCGTGCTGGCGGGTTGTCTGCTGCTGAGCTCGGGGGCATCGGCGCTTGCCTCACCTGCACAGGATTCGTTTCCCGAGGCTGCGCTGTACTCCGTGGTGCATCCCGAGGCCACGCTGCCCGGCGTGAACGACTACACGTGCACGCCGACTGCTGCGCACCCCGAGCCGGTCGTGTTGGTGCACGGTTTCCTCGAGAACTCCTATGTCAACTGGGCATCGCTCGGGCCGGCGCTCGCCGCCGAAGGATACTGCGTGTTCGCAATCGACTACGGCGAACTCGCCGGTGTCCCCGTGGGCGGGTTCGGTTCGATCGCCGACGGCGCTGCGGAACTGGCGGTGTTCGTCGACGAGGTCCGGCATGCCACAGGGGCCTCGACTGTGGCGCTGGTGGGTCATTCCAAAGGCGGCACGATCCCGCGGTACTACGTACGCTTCCTCGGCGGGAGCGAACACGTGTCGCAGATCGTGGCGTTGTCTCCGCCGAACTATCCGACGCCGGGGCCACCGGTCGACGAGGCGCTGGAGCGGCTGAACGTCCCGACTGACACCGTGCCCGGGGTCCGCTACACCACCATCGTCACCCGCTACGACCAGGTCGTCCCGTACACGGCCTCGCTTCTGACGGGGCCAGGCACTCACAACATCGTCCTGCAGGATCTCTGTCCCGGCAACACCGTCGAGCACACCGGAATTTCCTACGACGGGGTTGCGCAACAACTCGTGCTTGCAGCCCTACAGGGCGAGATCGAAGACGGCGAGAACACGGCCGCCGTGAACTGTTGACTCAGACGCCGAAGTCGCGCTTGACCTGCGTGGTGCGCCAGTGTTCGACGACGAAGGACAGAAACGGGATGGTGCCTGCGAGCAGTGTTCCGATCGTGCGAGCCAGCGGCCAGCGGACCTTGATGGCCAGGTCCACGGTGAAAATGAGGTAGATCAGATAAACCCAGCCGTGCACGACCGCGATCCAGCTCGGCACGTCCTCGACCCGGAAGATGTACTTGGCGACCATTTCCCCGGTGAGAACCAGCAGCCAGATGCCGGTGATGTACGCGAGCACTCGGTAGCGCAACAGAGCGGACGCGATCTTCTTCGTCCGGTCGGTCTGCGCGGGCTTCTCCGGTGCCGTGCTCACGTATGGGGCTCCTGTCTTCACTCGCGTGAGCGGTCGAGCTCAGCGAGATAGCTGTTGTATTCGAGAAGTTGACGAGTCTCGAGGTCGGCCTCTTCGGCGGACACACGATCGTCCACGCTGCCGGGTGCCGGCCGCGCGGGAAGTAGATCGGCGGGGATCTCGCGGAGGACGTTCTCGGCTTCACTCTCGGGTGCGTCCGGCGACTCCGCCTCGTCTTCGAGTTTGACGAACTTGCGATACGCATAGATCACGAATGCCGCGAACAGTGGCCACTGCAGTGCGTACCCGAGGTTCTGACCGTTACCGCCGACAGCCTCGAATCGCTCCCACTGCCACCAGCCGAGCGCCAGGCACGCCGCCGCAGACAGCATGACCAGCGCGATGAGCGCAGGACGGCGTCCGGAGCGAGAATGTGCCACCCCACGAAGGTACCCGAGTCTCTACTACCTCTGGTAGTTCGGTGCGGGCCGGGGGAGTCCTGACTGGTCCGATGGCCCACAGGGCGGGGACCAACGGCTCTCGCGCCGGATCCGGCGGGTTGGTCGACTGGTGGCCGGAATTGATATCGAATGGTTGCGGGGAGTGAAGATGACCGACACGCTATCCGACAATGACCTTCTCGACCGTTACGTTCACGGTGTGCTCGTGCATTTGCCGAGGTCACGCCGGGACCAGGCTGACAAGGAGCTGCGGGAACGGGTCCGGAACGAATCCTACGGGCGCTCCACACGTGAGGTTCTCACCGAATTCGGTCCACCGGAAGATCAGGCGCGCCGACTCCGCGGAGCGCCGCGTCAGCTCATCGGGCCGCGCTTCTATGACACGTACGTGCGTGTTCTATGGCCTGCTGTCCGTGTGATGGCGATCCTCTTCGGAGGGGTGAGTCTGCTGCCCGTCCTGGTCGACAACGACACGACGCCGACAATCGGCAGGATTGTCGAAGAGGGGCTCACGTCGGCCTTCGCGGGCGCGATGTACGCCGCCCTCTGGGTCACCGTAGTCTTCGCGGTCATCGAGCGTCTCGCCCCGAATGCGGTGCTACGCGATTGGCATCCCGATGACCTCCCGCCGGTTCCGCACGGGCAGGAGATCGCCCTCGGCGACGCGATCGCTGATCTTGTGTTCGCCGTCGCCTTGCTGGTCGTATCGCTGTGCTTCTTCCCGGCGCTGGCACCGTCGTTTCTCGCCGAAACCGCGGAGGGACTCGATGCCGGTGTGGTCGAGGGACTGTTGCCTGCTGTAGTCGTGGTTGCTGGGTTGTGGGTGTGTGTGGCAGGCGCGCAATTGATCGTGCGTGCCTGGACGCTGCCGGTCACTGTGATATCCATTGCGGCAAATCTGCTTGCCGTTGCCACAGCCGTCGCCGTCCTGGTGTACCGGCCCTACTTCTCGGCGGAATTCATCGCCAGTCGATATGGAGGTAACGACGGCAATCTGGGTACGGCACTCGATATCGCGATAGGTATAGGTGCCATCGCTGTGATTCTCGTGTGTGCCAACGACATTGTCACCACCGTCCGCAAATACCTCGCCCACCGCCAGGAGCTCTAGCCGGGACGCGAGATTTCCCATGGTGACAGAGGTGCATCGCAGGGACTTTCGGCCCTCCCCGCAGGCCGCACCCTGGGCCACGATCAAGTGATGACCGACGACGCTGTGATCGACATTTCCGGGCTGACGAAGTCTTTCGGCCACACTGTCGCACTCGACGCACTCGACCTGACTGTTCGCGCTGGTGAGGTGCACGGGTTCCTCGGGCCCAACGGCGCGGGGAAGACGACGACGATTCGTATCCTGCTGGGGTTGCTTCGTGCGGACGCCGGCTCGGTCCGGTTACTCGGGTTGGACCCCTGGACGGACGCGGTCGCCGCGCACGCCCGGCTCGCCTATGTGCCGGGTGAGGTCACGCTATGGCCGGGTATCACCGGCGGTGAGACCATTGACCTGCTGGCCAGACTGCGCGGTGGTGTGAATTCTGCTCGACGCGCCGAGATGCTCGAACGATTCGAACTCGACCCGACTGTGAAAGCTCGCGCCTATTCCAAGGGGAACCGACAGAAGGTGGCACTGGTTGCCGCGCTGGCATCGGACGCGGAACTGTTCTTGTTCGACGAACCGACAGCGGGTCTGGATCCGCTGAAGGAAGCGGAGTTTCAACGGTGTGTTCGTGAGCTGGTGAGCGAGGGACGCACGGTGCTGTTGTCCAGTCACATGCTTGCCGAGGTCGAGGCACTGTGCGATCGAGTCAGCATCGTTCGAAACGGTCGTACGGTGGAGAGCGGGTCTCTCGTCGAATTGCGGCATTTGAGCACGACGTCGATCACTGTCGAGACGGTGCACCCCACCGCTGCACTTGCGTCGACGCCGGGGGTGCACGAGCTGGTCTCGGATGGCACACACGCACGGTTCGCGGTCGAGACGGCGCAACTCGACGGTGTGCTCCGTGCGCTCGCCGATCTCGGTGTCGTCGCGATGAGCAGCAGTAGGCCGACACTGGAGGACATCTTTCTGCGTCACTACGAGGTCGATTCCCACTCGGTAGCGGGGACATCGTGAGTGGGGTCGCCGTGAGCAGCGACATCGTCACCACGGAGACGGCCTTTCCGCGCTCAGCGGGCTTCACCTCGCTTGTTCGTTTCTCACTACGTCGCGAGCGCTGGATACTGCCTTGGTGGCTGGCAGGGATGGCTGCCTTGATGGCGCTGCAGTCCACGAGCAGTCAGAACTTCTACGATTCGCCCGAGAAATTGGCCCAGTTGCGGTCCACCATGAGTGCGAACGCGGCACTGGTTGCGATGGGCGGGCCGACGCGACTGCTGGAGACAATCGGCGGTGAGGTGCTCTTCGAGATCTTCGCCTATCTCGCCATTGTCGTCGCACTGATGAATATGTTCTTGATCGGTAGGAACACGCGATCCGACGAAGAAGCCGGACGAACCGAGTTGATCAGGTCGATGAGGGTGGGGCGCCGCGCTCCTGTACTCGCTGCTCTCGGTATCGCCGTGCTCGCGAACAGCGTCGTCGCGGTGGTCCTGACTGTCACATCGGTGGTGACCGGGCTGGCAATCGAAGGTTCGGTGCTGTTCGGACTGGCAATCGCCGGCTTCGGCATGACTGTCGCAGCGGCCACCACCGTCGCCGCACAGATGTACCAGAATCCCCGCGGCGTCTACGCAGCCGTCAGTGCACTGATCGCAGTGGCGTACATCCTGCGCGCGGTCGGCGATGTGGGCAACGACGCGGTGGCCTGGGCCTCGCCTATCGGGTGGGGGCAACGTACCTATCCCTTCGTAGACGATCGCTGGTGGCCACTGCTGTTGTATGTCGTGATGTCGGCGATGCTCGTCGCCGTGGCGTTCATCCTCGCTGAGCGACGCGACTTCGGTGCTGGAGTCTTTCGGTACCGGGCGGGGCGCGGTACGGCCTCTCGCCTGCTGAGCTCGCCGGTCGGTTTGGTGTGGCGTGTGCAGCGCGCCACTGTATTCGGTTGGTGTATCGGGGTTTTCGTTCTCGGAAGTGCCTATGGCTCCTTCGCGGACAGCATCGAACAGTTTCTGGCGGACAATCCTGAACTCGCTGCCTATCTGCCGGACGCGAGCGACGCCGTCGACTCGTACCACTCGCTCACGCTGTCGATCATTGCTCTACTGGCCGCCGCATGTGGGGTGAGCTGTGTGCTGCGGGCTCGGACCGAGGAGGCGGCCGGACGGGCGGAGATGATCCTGGCAGCACCGGTCGGGCGCGTGCGTTGGCTCACCGGGTACCTGGTGGTGGCGATGGCAGGCAGTGCGCTGGTATCGGTTGCAGGCGGGTTCGGCGACGGCCTGGCGTACGGGGTGACTATCGGTGATCCGCTGCAGGCCGTGCGCCTGGCAGCGTCGGCACTGGCGTACGTCCCCGCAGTGTGGGTAATCGTGGCGGCAACGGCCGTGGTCGTCGGCGTTGCGCGTCGGGCAGCTGCAGTGGCGTGGCTCTTTTTCGGCTATGTAGCGGTCGCCGTCATGTTTGCCGACGCGTTCGATCTACCCGAGTGGTTCGATCGGGCTTCACCCCTGCGGTACACCGCGCAGGTGCCACTGGAACCATTCGATCTGGGGCAGGGGCTGATCCTGCTGGCGGTCGCGGCCGGCCTGTCAGGCATCGCCTTCGTCGGGTGCCGACGCCGCGATCTGGGGTATTGAACTGCTGTCCTGCATTGATCCCTCGACAAGGTGTGCGCGAGGGGGGACTTGAACCCCCACGTCCTAAGACACTGGAACCTAAATCCAGCGCGTCTGCCATTTCCGCCACTCGCGCGAGTGCGGGGCAAGTCTACAACGTCGCTAGCTGGTGACCGCAGCCGCTGCGCGTACGGCGTACTGTGCCAACGGTGGCGAGCAAGAACGATTCCGGATTCGATCCGACACGCACACTCGAACTGTTGTGGCGTGTCGGTAGCAAACCGAGCCGTACTGGGTTGAGTGTGGACGCGATCGTGTCGGCAGCGATCGAGATCGCCGATGCCGAGGGCGTGGACGCGGTGTCGATGCGGCGGGTGGCGGACAAGCTCGGTGTCGGCGCGATGTCGCTCTACACCCACGTGCCCGGTCGTGACGAGCTGGCGGACCTCATGATCGACAGTGCCGTGGACTCGCTGTATTCGAGCGTCGACGAACCGGCTGCCTCCTCCGAAGGCTGGCGCGACGGCCTGGAGTTCGTGGCCGAGCGCAACTGGCAGCTCTACCGTCGGCACCCGTGGTTGCTCGATGTGCAGCGGGCGCGCGCCGTGCTGGGACCGCACACCAACGACAAGTACGAGGCGGAACTCCGCGTCATCGACGGCGTAGGGCTGACCGATATCGAGATGGACTCGGTGCTCACCTTGGTACTCACTCACGTCGCCGGGACGGCCAGGGCGCTGACCGTGTTCGAGCGCAGCCGTGACGAGTCCGGTATGACGGACGCGCAGTGGTGGGCCGCCACCGCACCGATCCTCGAACAGGTGATGGACCGTGATCGATACCCGGTGTCGGGGCGCGTCGGGACCGCTGCGTCGACCTCGTACGACGCAGCGAGCGACCCCGTGCACGAGTACGAGTTCGGCGTGGCACGCATCCTGGACGGGGTGGCCGCGCTCATCGACAAGCATCCGTCCTGAGACAGCGCCCGGTTCGGGCGATCAGCCGACCTCGGAGAGCGGAACCGGTAGCGCGGGGGAAGCGGGAAGCGGGAAGCGGCGTCGATAGCGCCACGCGGCGTGTTCGAGCACCACAGTCTCGCTCCCGAGCGTCTCGGCCGCAGCGCCCAACAGTCCCGACGCCTCGCTCAGGTCCACTTCCCGGCCCACCGCATCCGAGATGAAGGCAACCAGATAGCGGATGGCGTCGGGCGTGCGTCTGCCGACGAGGAAGAGGGCGCATTCCCACGTTTTGGAGCCGACACCGGTGATGGCTGTGACGGCCCGACGCCGATCGCCGTGGTCATCGAGGTCGGCGGCCGTGCGCACACCGAGCGAAATCAGTGTCGCTGCTGCGCGGGCCGCCGCGTCTGCCTTGGTGGTGGAGTTACCGGACACGCGTTGCCGGTTCCCGAGAATCTCGGCGAGGTCCTCGGGGCATGTCTGGAAATTCGCGAGCGCACCGATGTCGTCCAAGTGCTCTCGTCGGTGGAGCTCCAGCGAGCGATATGCGCGCCAGCGGGAGAGGACTCGGCGTACCCCGTTGCCGGGACCTCCGTAGGGAGCTCGCGCGGTGAAGACGGCGTCGAGTAGCGCGATTTCGAGCTCGTCCGGCCACCCCGGTGTCCAGAACGGCGAAACAGTCAGTGCCGCAGTGTCTTCGATGTGGAAACGGACCGCATCGTGGTCGTGTTGCGAAAAGATGTGTGTAACTGACGAATACATGAAATCCCCCCGAGTTCGATGTGTCGGGGTCAAGCTACGTCGAGCCACCGACAGTCTTTGAGACTGCATCTGTGGCCAGCATCACATAACGAAATGATAACGATAGACGCGAGGAAATCCTCATGTTTTGCCGCGGCAAATTGCGTCGCTGCCAGCACCGATGTTTGTTACCGGCGAGTTCGACACGGTGTCGAAAAATCGCTGCTGGGCGGGCTACTCGCGGGTAGCAGTAGGACATCAAATGAAACGTGAGGATTTCCTCATGATTCTGTGTCAACCTGGTGTCACGCGGATAGAGCACACGTCGCCGACGACGTCCGAGCTCCACGATTTCGCTCCACTACGCCGAGACGACGGCGTCGCCGACGAACCCTCACCCCTCGAGGCGTTCACGAGAGGAATGCTGCACCTTGACGATCAACGAGAGCACACCATCACACGGACAGGGCGCGGGCAGGTCCCCCAGGAGCGGTGGCGGTTCTCGTACGCTCGCAGACCGCTTCGCAGCCGGTGAACCGTACGCACTCGCCTTCGGAGGCCAGGGTGCACCGTGGCTCAGCTCCCTCGAAGAGCTCGCCCGCGATTCCGCGCTCGAGCCGGAACTGACCGACCTCGTCAACGAATCCGCCACCATCCTGGCCCCCGTCGCCGACGAACTTCTCGTCGTTCGTTCCGTCGGCTTCGATCCGATCGGCTGGATGCTCGAGCAGGATCTCGCCGAGGATGCCGACGACGCAGCCACATTCGGCCCGTCGGAAACGGCATTGACCTCCGCAGCGGTCTCCCTGCCGGGTGTCTTCCTGACTCAGGTCGCCGCCCTGCGCGCGCTCAAGCTGCAGGGACTCGACCCCGCCGAGACTCCGCCCGTCAGCGTCATCGGACACTCGCAGGGGCTCATCGCAGCAGAATCCGTCAAGAGCAACGGCGGCGAGGACGCTTCGCTGCTGGCCGTCGCACAGCTCATCGGTGCTGCCGCAGGCCTCGTTGCCCGTCGACGCGGGATCATCGGTGCCGCGGACCGCGCACCCATGGTCTCGGTTTCCGGTGTCGACCCCACCCGCCTGCAAGCCGTCGTCGACGAGCTCGCCATCCCCGGCGCCCCCGAGCGCTCGGCGATCCTCGCCATCCGCAACGGTCGTCGCCGCGTCGTCCTGGCAGGCCCACCCGCCCAGCTCGCTCGCGTGCAGGAAAAGTGCGAGCAGATCGCTGCGTCGGAAGAGCGTGAACGCGACGCCAAGAAACGCGGCGGAGCTGTGTTCTCGCCCGTCTTCGAACTTCTCCCCGTCGAGGTCGGCTTCCACCACCCGGCATTGAACGACGCCGTCGAACTCGTCTCGGCCTGGGCGGCTCGCTGCGGTCTCGACACCGACGTCGCACGCGACCTCGCGCAGCGCATCCTGGTCGATCCGGTCGACTGGGTCGGCGAGATCGACTCGGTGGTCGACGCCGGTGCCTCGTGGATCCTCGATCTCGGCCCCGGTGACCTCCTCACCCGCATGACGACGCCGGCCCTGCGCGGCCAGGGCGTCGGCATCGTCGCCGCCTCCACCCGAGGCGGGCATCGCAACCTGCTCACCCCGGGCGCAGCGCCCGAGGTGCAGCCGTCCTGGTCCGAGTTCGCACCCAAGCCGGTCACACTTCCGGACGGCCGCGTCGTGGTCGAGACATCGTTCACCAAGCTCACCGGCCGTTCGCCCATCCTGCTCGCGGGCATGACTCCCACCACCGTCGACGCGAAAATCGTTGCAGCAGCAGCGAACGCCGGACACTGGGCCGAGCTCGCAGGCGGCGGACAGGTCACCGAGGACATCTTCAACGACCGCGTCGCGGAGCTCTCGCAGCTGCTCGAACCGGGCCGCGCCGTCCAGTTCAACTCGCTCTTCCTCGACCCGTACCTGTGGAAGCTGCAACTCGGTGGACGCCGACTCGTCCAGCGAGCGCGCGCCGCCGGAGCCGCATTCGACGGCGTCATCGTCACCGCCGGCATCCCCGAGCTCGAAGAAGCCGTGGCGCTCATCGAGGAGCTCAACGAGGCCGGCATCTCCCATGTCTGCTTCAAGCCCGGAACGGTGGCGCAGATCCGTTCGGTCATCCGTATTGCCAACGAGGTGCCGTCGTACCCGGTGATCGTCCACATCGAAGGTGGGCGCGCTGGTGGACACCACTCGTGGGAGGACCTCGACGACCTGCTGATCTCCACCTACGCCGAGCTGCGGGCACGCCCCAACCTCGTCATCTGTGTAGGCGGCGGAATCGGAACCCCCGAGCGCGCCGCCGAATACCTCTCCGGACGGTGGTCGCTCGGCGCCGGCTACCCGAGGATGCCGCTCGACGGCATTCTCGTCGGAACTGCCGCGATGGCCACCCTCGAAGCCACCACCGCGCCCGAGGTCAAGCAGCTCCTCGTCGACACCCCGGGTACGCCCGACTGGGTCGGCGCAGGCACCGCGGTCGGCGGAATGGCCTCGGGCCGAAGCCAGCTCGGCGCCGACATCCACGAGATCGACAATGCCGCATCACGCTGCGGCCGCCTGCTCGACGAGGTCGCCGGAGATTCCGACGCCGTAGCGAAGCGGCGCGATGAGATCATCGCCGCGCTCGACGGAACCGCGAAGCCGTACTTCGGCGATGTCGCCGAGATGACCTACCAGCAGTGGCTCACGCGTTACCTCGACCTGGCCATCGGCACCGATGGACACAGCGAATTCGACTGCGGCGGTGAGTTCACCGAGGACGTGTCCTCCGCTCGCGAATCGGTGTGGCTCGACATCACCTGGCGCAAGCGCTTCCTCGACATGCTTCAGCGCGCCGAGGCACGTCTGCACCCGGTCGACCGTGGACCGATCCCGACACTGTTCGCCGACGTAGAGACGCTCGAGCGGCCCCGCGCAGCCCTTTGTTCGCTGTTCGCTCAGTTCCCGGACGCCGCAGATGTCGTGCTGCACCCGGCCGACATCACGTTCTTCACCTCGCTCTGCAAGCTGCCGGGCAAGCCCGTCAACTTCGTCCCCGTCGTCGACGGCGATGTCCGTCGCTGGTGGCGCAGTGACTCCCTGTGGCAGGCACACGATCCGCGTTACTCCGCCGACCAGGTCTGCGTCATCCCCGGCACCGTCGCCGTGGCAGGCATCACCGAGGTCGACGAGCCGGTCGGAGATCTGCTCAACCGCTTCGAGAAGGCCGCCGCCGACGAACTCGTCGCAGGCGGTGTCGAGGCCGTCAGCGTCGCCAGCCGTCGACACGCGGAGATCGCTCCCGGACTGCTCGGCATCGTGCTGGCCGCGCCGGATGTCAACTGGGCTTCGCGCATGACGAAGAACCCCGTTGCACGCCTCGGTGATCCAGCCGAATGGATCGTCCAGTCCGAGATGGTGGCTGCGCATCCGCAGACCGGTGCGACGCTGACCGTGCACGATTCCGATGTCGTCGAGCTGGCAGTTCCGCTGGCCCCCGGCAAAGAGGTTCGCATTCGCCTGACCGTCCCGGCCTCGACCATCGACGGCGGCGCACCCGTCGTCACCGCCGAGGACGCAAGTGCATCGATGTCCGCACTGCTCGGAGTTGCAGCCGGACAGGATCTTCCGAAGGTCAAGAACGGCGTCGCCCGTATCAACCTCGCCTGGATTCCTGATCTGATCGCCGACCACGCCGGCGTCACCGGCTCGGGTCTGCCCGAATCGCTGACCGTCAGCGGCAAGGCCGTGCCCGACGTACTCGTCGGCGCCTGCTGGCCTGCTGTGTTCGCCGTCCTCGGTGCGACGCAGACTCAGGACGGCCAGGACGTCATCGAGGGCATGCTCGATCTCGTTCACCTCGACCACAGCGTCGATCTGGTCGGCCAGTTGCCGACCGACACCTCCATCCTGGTCGTCAAGGCCGAGACCGGAGAGGTGCTCGATACCGACCTGGGTCGCGTCGTGGAAGTCACCGTCGAGATCGGCGCCATGCTCGGGGAGGGGCTCGACGCCCCGGCCATCGCCACTCTCGTCGAACGTTTCGCTATCCGCGGACGCACCGGCAAGGGCGAACTGGTCGATCCGGCACGCGCCGGTGGATCGGTCTCCGCCGACGCCACGGACACTCCGCGCCGTCGCCGTCGTCAGGCCACGATTCTGGCTCCACGCAACATGGCCGCGTTTGCTCAGGTCTCGGGTGATCACAACCCGATCCACACCTCCGAGGCCGCGGCACTGCTCGCCGGTCTCGGCAGCCCGATCGTGCACGGGATGTGGCTCTCCGCCGCGGCCCAGCAAGTGGTCACCGCGATCGACTACGCGGACACCAAGACTCCGCCGCGTCGCCTCACTGCCTGGACCGCACGGTTCCTCGGCATGGTTCGCCCCGGTGCCGAGATCGACGTGCGCGTCGACCGCACCGGGTTCGACCAGGGCGCCGAGCTCGTCGAGGTCTCGTGCCGGGTGGAGGGCGAGCTGGTCATGGTCGCCACCGCGCGCACCGCGGCCCCGAAGACGGTGTACGCATTCCCCGGCCAGGGCATCCAGCGTCAGGGCATGGGTCTCGACGCCCGCTCGCGGTCCAAGGCTGCCCGCGAGGTCTGGGAGCGCGCCGACAAGCACACCCGCGAGGCACTCGGATTCTCGATTCTCGCTGTGGTGCGCGACAACCCGACCTCCCTCAAAGCTCGGGGCACCGTCCACAAGCATCCCGACGGTGTGCTGCACCTGACGCAGTTCACCCAGGTCGCCATGGCGGTGCTCGGCGTCGCGCAGGTTGCCGAGATGCGTGAGGCCGGAGTGTTCGTCGAGAACTCGATTCTCGCGGGTCACTCCGTCGGTGAATACAACGCACTCGCTGCGGTCGCCGGTGTGCTGCCGCTCGAAGCGGTACTCGAGGTCGTCTTCCAACGCGGATCAGCCATGCACGCTCTGGTGCCACGCGATTCCGCTGGTCGAAGCGACTACAGGATGGCCGCCATCCGTCCGTCGCAGATCGGTCTCGCCGACGAGGACGTGCACGCGTTCATTGCCGGTGTCGCCGAGGAGTCCGGGGAGTTCCTCGAGATCGTCAACTTGAACCTGCGCGGCTCGCAATACGCCATCGCGGGAACGGTCGACGGGCTCGGCGAGCTCGAGAAGAAGATCGCAGTGCGTCGCGCCGAGTTCGGTGGCAAGGCCGCCTACATCATGGTTCCGGGTATCGACGTGCCGTTCCACTCGACGGTGCTGCGCGGGGGAGTCGACGACTTCCGCAAGCGTCTCGAAGCACTGCTGCCCGCCGAGCTCGACCCCGAGATCCTGCTCGGCCGCTACGTCCCGAACCTGGTGCCGAGGCCGTTCTCCCTCGAACGTGATTTCATCCAGGAGATCGCGGACCTGGTTCCGTCGGAACCACTCGACACCGTGCTTGCAGACTTCGATTCCTGGGCTGCACGACCGCACGATCTGTGCCGAGTCGTCCTGACCGAGCTCCTGGCATGGCAGTTCGCCAGCCCGGTGCGCTGGATCGAGACCCAGGACCTGCTCTTCGCAGACGAGTCCGAAGGTGGACTCGGAGTCGAGCGCTTCGTCGAAATCGGCCTCAGCGCAACGCCGACGGTCGCCAACCTGGCATCGCAGACGCTGAAGTTGCCGGGCCGCTTCGGTTCACCGGTCGAGGTACTCAACGTCGAACGTGAGGCCGCGATCGTCTACGGCACCGACACCGATCCAGCTCCGGTGGACGAGGAGGAGGAGTCAGCACCTGTCGCCGAGTCTGCTCCCGCGGCTGCTGCAGCTCCGGCCGCAGCTTCCGCACCGGCCGCGGCACCGTCCGGCGGCCCGCGTCCCGACGACATCGCGTTCAGCGCGTCGGACGCGACGAAGATCCTGATCGGACTGTGGACCAAGCTGCAGCTCGACCAGATCGGGCCCGCCGACACCATCGAGGCGCTGTGCGACGGCGTCTCCTCGCGTCGCAACCAGCTGCTCGTCGACCTCGGCTCCGAGCTGTCGCTCGGTGCCATCGACGGTGCAGCGGATGCGGACATGGGTGCGCTCTCCGGCACCGTCAACAAGCTCGCTCGTACGTACAAGCCGTTCGGCCCCGTGCTGACCGACTCGATCAACGATCACCTCCGCAAGGTCTTCGGACCGTCCGGACGACGCCCGGCGTCGATCGCGGATCGCGTCAAGAAGACCTGGGAGCTCGGCGACGGCTGGGCCAGCCACGTCACCGCCGAGGTTGCGCTCGGCACCCGTGAGGGAGTGTCCGTGCGCGGCGGAGCCCTCGGTGGCCTCGCCGACGGTGCGCTCGGTGACGGCGCCGCCGTGGACGCGGTCATCGACTCGGCCGTGGCCGCAGTCGCCGCACGCCGCGGTGTCGCAGTGTCGCTGCCCCAGACCGGTGGCGGCGGCGGGGGAACCGTCGACGCAGCTGCGCTCGGTGAGTTCACCGAACACATCACCGGACGCGACGGAGTGCTCGCCTCGGCTGCGCGCCTGGTGCTCGAACAGCTGGGTCTCGCTGACGCGCCGAACGCGCTCACAGCCGAGAACCCCGATGCCGAACTGGTCGATCTCGTTGCTGCAGAGCTGGGTTCGGACTGGCCACGAATGGTGGCGCCGGCATTCGACGCCCGCAGGGCCGTGCTGATCGACGACCGTTGGGCAACCGCCCGTGAGGACCTGGCCCGGTTGTGGCTCGGCACCTCGGGCGAGCTGACCGTCGAAAGCTTCGCCGGCGCAGGAAAAGCCGTCGCAGCGCAGGCACAGTGGTGGAAGGCCAAGGCCGACTACGAGCACAAGGCCGTGCTGGCCGAGACCTACGGCCGCATCGCCGAGATCGCAGCTCACACCGAGGAGCAGGGTCAGTGGTCCGATGAGGTTGCTGTCGTCACCGGCGGCAGCAAGGGCTCGATCGCGGCTTCGGTGGCAGCCAAGCTGCTCGGCGGGGGAGCGACGGTCTTCGTCACCACCTCGCGTCTGAACGACGAGCGATTGGCGTTCTACCGGAGCCTCTACCGCGAGAATGCTCGCGCCGGAGCGTCACTGTGGATCGTGCCCGCCAACATCGCGTCGTACTCCGATGTGGACGCGCTCATCGAGTGGATCGGCACCGATCAGGTCGATACGGCCGGCGGCGCCAAGACTCTCGTCAAGGCCGGTATCACCCCGACGATGTTGTTCCCGTTCGCCGCTCCTCGCGTGGTCGGTGAACTGTCCGACGCCGGTGGCCGCGCCGAGATGGAAATGCGTGTGCTGCTGTGGTCGGTGGAACGTCTCATCGGCGGACTGTCGAAGATCGGGTACGACAACGACATCGACACGCACCTGCACGTGGTACTTCCCGGTTCGCCGAACCGCGGAATGTTCGGTGGCGACGGTGCCTACGGAGAGTCCAAGGCAGCCCTCGACGCCATTGCGGCGAAGTGGGGCTCGGAGAAGAGCTGGGCCGAACGCGTCTCGATCGCCCACGCTCACATCGGTTGGGTGCGTGGCACCGGGCTGATGGGCGGCAACGATCCCATCGTCGAGGCAGTCGAGGCCGAGGGCGTACGCACCTGGTCCACCGACGAAATGGCAACCGAACTGCTGAAGCTGTGCGAGCCCTCCGCTCGTCGGCAGGCAGCTGAGGCTCCGCTGCTCGCGGATCTCACCGGCGGCTTGGCCAGCACCAAGCTCAACCTCGTCGAACTCGCTCGCGAAGCCGCAGCTGCCGCTGCGGACAAGACCGAGGAAGCCGTCGACGAGTCGGTCATCGCCGCGCTGCCCGCGCCGCCTCGGCTCACCGCAACAACGGCTCCGGCCTGGCCGTCGCTCGATGTCGATCCGAAAGACCTGGTCGTCATCGTCGGCGCCGGGGAGCTCGGACCCTACGGCAGCGCGCGTACCCGTTTCGAGATGGAGGTCGACGAGCAACTCTCGGCGGCAGGCGTTCTCGAGCTGGCATGGAACACCGGGCTCATCGCCTGGGAGAACGATCCCAAGCCGGGCTGGTACGACATCGAATCCGGTGACCTCGTGCCGGAGGAGGAGATCGCCGACAAGTACCACGACATCGTCGTCGAGAAGTGCGGTATCCGTACCTACGCCGACGACGGCGCGATGGTCGGTAACACCGCACCGCTGATGACGTCGGTGTTCCTCGACAACGACCTCACCTTCGTGGTCGGCAGCGAGATCGACGCACGCTCGTTCGCCGCGGCGGACCCCGAGCACACGCTGATCACTCCGGTCCCGGATTCGAGCGACTGGCAGGTCACCCGCAAGGCCGGCACCGAGATTCGCGTGCCGCGGAAGATGAAGCTCACCCGCACCGTGGGTGGACAGATTCCCACCGGCTTCGATCCGACCAAGTGGGGCATCTCGCCCGATATGGCCAGCTCGGTCGATCGGGTTGCCCTGTGGAACATCGTCACCACGGTCGACGCATTCATCTCCTCGGGCTTCAACCCGTCGGAACTGATGCGCTGGGTGCACCCGACGCTGGTCGCCAACACTCAGGGCACCGGAATGGGCGGCATGGAGTCGATGCGCTCGCTCTACATCGACACCCTGCTCGGCGACGCTCGTGCGAACGACATCCTGCAGGAAGCTCTGCCGAACGTCGTTGCCGCGCACGTGGTTCAGTCGTACATCGGTAGCTACGGCGCGATGGTTCACCCCGTCGCCGCCTGCGCCACCGCCGCTGTCTCCGTCGAAGAAGGCGTCGACAAGATCAAGCTGGGCAAGGCGCAGCTCGTCGTCGCCGGCGGTTTCGACGACCTGAGCACCGAGGGCATCATCGGCTTCGGCGATATGTCCGCCACCGCGGACTCGGCAGCGATGACAGCCAAGGGCATCAGCGATCGCCGGTTCTCTCGGGCAAACGATCGCCGACGCGGCGGCTTCGTCGAGTCACAGGGCGGTGGCACCATCCTGTTGGCTCGCGGCGACCTAGCACTCGAGATGGGCCTGCCCGTCCTCGGTGTGGTGGCGTACGCGCAGTCGTTCGGCGATGGTGTGCACACCTCCATCCCGGCTCCGGGCCTCGGCGCCCTCAGTGCCGGGCGCGGCGGCAAGGACTCGTCATTCGCGTTGTCTCTCAACGCACTCGGCGTCAGCGCCGACGACGTGGCCGTGATCTCCAAGCACGACACTTCGACCGCAGCCAACGACCCGAACGAGGCAGAACTGCACACCCGCCTCGCGAAGGCCATCGGCCGCACCGACGGAGCGCCGCTGTTCGTCGTATCGCAGAAGAGCCTGACCGGGCACTCGAAGGGCGGTGCTGCAGCATTCCAGCTGATCGGCCTCTGCCAGGTGCTCACGAACGGCGTCATCCCGCCGAACCGCAGCCTCGACTGCGTGGACGACAAGATGACCGAGTTCGAACACCTCGTCTGGGCTCGCGAACCCCTGCGGTTCGGTGACTCGGTGCCGCTGAAGGCGGGACTGCTCACCAGCCTCGGCTTCGGGCACGTATCCGGCCTCATCGCCGTGGTGCACCCGCAGGCATTCCTCGAGGCGGTACCTGCCGATCGTCGGAGCGACTACGTGGCCCGGGCGAACGAGCGCCGCATCGCCGGTCAACGCAGGCTCATCTCGGCGATGGTGGGAGGTGACGCCCTGTACGAGCGTCCCGACGACCGCAGGCTCGGACACGACGGGACGCCGGCCAAGGCGTCGCGCGAGCTCGAAGCCGACGTCCTGCTCACCGAGGCAGCGCGCCTCGGCGAGGACAACGTCTACAGCTCCGGTCTGCCGGGGTGCAAGTAATGGCGATTCTCGGAGTAGGTTTCGACCTGGTCACCGTGTCCGACTTCGCCGAGCAGATGGACAAGGCAGGCACGACGATGATCCGCGACAGCTTCACCGCGGGTGAGCGTCGGCATGCGGCGACGAAGAGTGCCGAACCGGCCCGCCACTACGCAGCACGGTGGGCCGCCAAGGAAGCGGTGTTGAAGGCCTGGGCGACCTCGCGGTTCGCCAGGCCCCCGCAGATCGGGGACAACCCGTATCCGCTGATCGAGGTCGTCAACGACGCGTGGGGGAGGCCGTCCATCAAGCTGCACGGGATGGCCCTCGAGTTCCTGCCGACGGTGAAGATTCACCTCTCCCTCACGCACGACGGCGACATCGCCGCCGCCGTCGCGATCCTGGAGGAGTGAGTCAGTAGTACTCCGAACGCCGGTCCACCTTCGGGTGGGCCGGCGTTGGTGTTGGTGGGCGGGTTTTGGTGAGCGAATGTCACATCCGGTCACCTTTTTGCGAGCGAATGTCACATCCGGTCACCTTTTTGCGAGCGAATGTCACATCCGGTCACTCTGAGTGTGCGAGGGCGGCATTCGGTCACTTGGGTCGGAGCGAGGGTGACATTCGGTCACTTGGGGACCGGCGAACCGACTGTCAGTCGACGCTCGATGCGCCCGAACGCCGCGATTGCTTCTCGGCGACGAGGAGGTAGGCGGTCATGATCTGCTTGAGCTCGGCCACTGCGTCCTCGTGACTCTGGCCGTCCTGGACGGAGAAGTTGAGCATCGAGTAGACGATATGCACCAGCACCTGCGCCATCAGGTTTCGCTTCGCACGAGGGGTGCGCGGTGTCAATGGCCCGAGCATCTTGGCGACCTGGTCGGCGAACTCGCGTTCGTGGATGACTCCGGTGGCGCGGGTGGACGGTGTCGACTGCATCGCCAGCCACACTTCGCGGCGCGACGGATCGGACATCCAAAGCCCCGCCATGTGGTCGACGAACTTGTTGAGGAAGCGTAGCCAGTCGAGTGAGGGCACCTCGCCGTTGAACTCCGCGAGCTCCTGCTGGACGCCGACGAGGTCCTGTCGATTGAGCTCGCAGACGATGACGTATTTGTTGGCGAAGAATTGGTAGAGCGTCCCGATGGGCAGCTCGGCGCGGGAAGCGACCTCTTCGCAGGTGAACGATTCGAAGCCGACATCGCTGAGGAGCTCACGCGATGCGGCGAGGAGCGCGTCGAACTTGCGCTGGCTGCGTTCCTGGGTGGGACGCCGGCGTGGCATCAGCTCTTGGGTCTCCGCCGTCGATTCGAGCGCGGCGTCGAGACGTCTCGCGGACTGGGCGCTAGCAGAGGACTCCACCTGCACAGGCTAGCGGCCCGGCGCACATCAACTCCACTACGCGCGGTAACAGGCAACATCCTCGTCGTGTCGGCGGTCGGCGAACTGTCATTCGTAACAGTGCCCTTGTAATTGCTTTGTGACGGGCGATAGGTTGTTTTCTCGTCAAGAAAACAGTCATCGGGTATGGTTCACTGCAGAAGTTACGTTTCGTGCAGGGTGTGCGTTCGCTTCGGTGGGCGCTCATGTCGGGAGCCTCACCCTCAGGCACAGGAGTTTTGACGTGGCGATCATTGGTTTGTCGATCGAATCCAACGCGATGCATGCTGTCCTCTTCGATTCCGAGGCGGGCACTGTGCTCGCCAGCGAAGACTCGTCCAGCAACGGATCGGATTCGCTGTCGGCGATGATGAGGTCCATGCGGGCCGCCGCAGCCGACCTGCAAGTCCAGGTCGAGGCGACGGCCTTTGCATACCGCACCGAGCACGAGCGCGCGTTCTTCTCGTCCGAGTTGGCCAAGCACGGCGTCGGGCAGATCGAGATGGTCCCCGCGCAAACCGCCTTCCTGGGATGGCTGGCCGAAGCGCCGGCGTTCCAGTCGGCAGAGTGCGTCCTGCTCTACCACGTGGGGTCTGCCGGAGTGGCCATGTCCTTGGCGGATACCGCGAACAAGACCCTGTCCGCACCCAGGAACGCGTCGCTGGAGTCGAAGAGTCCGGAGCATCTGGGCGGCACGGTGCCGTTGGCCTGGGAAATCCTGGACGAGGCAGGAATGAAGCCCGACGCGGTCGCGCTCTTCGGTGACGGATCCGCGGACCGGAATCTGCCCGATATTCTGTCGCTGGGCTTGAGTGCCCGAGTGATCCGAGTCGAGGTGCCCGACCGCCTCGCAGCTGAGGGAGCCGCCCGAGTGGCCGCGCTTGCCGTCGCCCACGACGCTCCCGTCGCCGCATCCGTTGCCACCGAGGTCCATGCCGCCGAGGTCTATACAGTTGCGCTGCCTGCGCCGGCGGCGGCGAGCTCAACGGTGAAGAGTGTGGTTCCACCGCTCTCGACCGTGCCGGTGGCCGCTGCACAGTCGTCTCCGCGGGTGCCTCGGAAGAAGATCGTCCTGACGGCGGCTCTTCTCGTCGGCATTCTGTCCGGCGGGGTGGCCTTGGCGTCCACCCTGCCCGGTGACGCTCCGGCGGGCGCAGAGTCGGCCGACGCCGCACTGGTCGGGGCCACGCACGATGTCGAAGCAAGCCAAGATCTCGGGGCCACCGAGACCTCCGCTGCAATCCCCGAGCCGGTCGCCGGCGTCCCGTTGCCCCCGCCGCCCGGGCCCGAACCTGTCCCCGACGGAGCCCCCGCACCGGAACCGTCCGCCGCGCAAGGCGTAGCTGGCTGGCCAACAATCGCCCCGACGACAACGAACCCCAGGTCCGAGATACTCACGCCGATACCGGTGCAGGCAATTCCGCCGGCTGCGGCCGTCGTTCCCCAAAAGACGGTCGAGCCGCCGCAGTTCACCGTGCCCGTGGTCATCCCCGAACAGGGCAAGTCGCAGGAGCAACTCGAACAGGAAGCCTGGGATCGGCACTGGCAGCACACTGCCGACTGGTTGGAGCAGGAACTCGGCGCGAACTGAGATCCCACCTCGCAGACACGTTGAGTTCGGCCTGGGACAGCCCTGTGGCGGGCCGATCGCTGTGTCAGGATGAACTCTGTGTCAGCGAAACGGGAGTCGGCTGTTCGGTCATCGGTTGCGGCGGATATGCCGCGCGCTCGTCGAGAGTTGAGCGAGCTCATCGCTTTTCGCTCGGTTGCCGACGAACGGCAGTACCCCCGTGAGGAATGCGTCGCAGCTGCAGAGTGGGTGCGTGGTGCATTCCTCGACGCCGGTATCGAGTCGGCGGAACTGATCGAGACGATTGACGGCTCCTACGCTGTCGTGGGCCAGCGCAAGGCAGTCGGCGGCGCGCCCACGGTCCTGCTGTATTCGCACTACGACGTGCAGCCTCCCGGTGACAGCGCGTTGTGGGCCAGTGAGCCGTTCGAGCTCACCGAGCGCGACGGGCGGTGGTACGGCCGCGGTTCGGCGGACTGCAAGGGCAACGTCGTCATGCATCTGCTGGCGCTACGGGCCCTCGGGTCCGATTGGGGCGTCGGCGTCACCGTCGTCAGCGAGGGGTCGGAGGAGATGGGCACCGGCGGCCTGGAGGACCTCGTCGAGAAGCGTCCCGAGTTGTTCGCAGCCGATGTCATCATCATCGCCGACACCGGCAACGCTGCCGTCGGGCAACCGACGGTCACCACGACGCTTCGGGGCATTGCGAACGTGGTGGTGCGGGTCGACACGCTCGCCGGAGAAGTGCACTCCGGTATGTACGGAGGACCCGCGCCCGACGCGTTGGCCGCGTTGATCGCGCTGCTGGCGACATTCAGGGACGAGCACGGCAACACCGTCGTCGACGACCTCCCGGCCGATCAGGCGTGGGACGGGGTCGACTATGCACCGGAACGGTTCCGGGCCGATGCGGGCGTTCTCGACGGGGTGGACCTGGCCGGGTCGGCATCGGTAGCCGATGCCGTGTGGGCTCGGCCCGCGCTGACAATCCTCGGAATCGACTGTCCGCCGGTGGTCGGTTCCGCGGCAGCGATCTCGCCGACGGCCTCCGCCCGGCTCAATCTCCGCGTACCGCCGGGAATCGACGCCCAGGTTGCCCAGGACGCCCTGGTGGCGCATCTACACGCACATGTGCCGTGGAACGCCCGAGTGAGCGTCGAGCGCGAGGCGATCGGATCACCGTTTCGTGCCCGCACCGACGGGCCGGGCTACGCAGCGCTGGGCGACGCCTTGGAGGAGGCGTTCGGTGCGCCTGTCGGCTCGGCCGGGCAAGGCGGATCGATCCCGCTGTGCAACGTTCTTGCCCAGACGTTTCCGCACGCGGAAATCGTCCTCATGGGCGTCGAGGAGCCGCAGTGCCGGATCCACGCACCGAACGAAAGCGTCGACCCGAGCGAAATCGAAAACCTCGCCGTCGCCGAAGCTCTGTTCCTGCAGACGCTGGGAGCGTCAGACCGATAGGTCGCGGCGCAGTTTCGCGACGTGGCCGGTGGCTCGGACGTTGTACTGGGCGACCTCGATCTTGCCTGCCTCGTCGACGAGGAATGTGGACCGGATGACGCCCTGCACAGTCTTGCCGTACATCTTCTTCTCACCGAACGTGCCCCAGGCTTCCAGCGTCGCCTTCTCCGGGTCGGAGAGCAGCGGGAAGTTCAGCTCCTCGGCGTCGCGGAACTTGGCCAGCTTCGCGGGCTTGTCGGGGGAGATTCCGATGACCTCGATGCCCTCGCCGTTCAGCTCGGCAAGGCTGTCACGGAAGTCGCAGGCCTGCTTGGTGCAGCCCGGAGTGCTGGCCGCGGGGTAGAAGTACACGATCACTTTCTTGCCCGCGTAGTCGGCGAGGGAGACCTCGTTGCCGTCGGCGTCGGGCAAAGTGAACGCGGGAGCGGTGTCTCCGGCTTCGAGCTTCTTGTTGTCGGTCACCTGACGAGACTAACCAATACGATGCGTGCTCTACGCTCGACGTTGACACACGCAATACAGCGACAAGTTGGAGGACACGTGGCCAGGGACACCGACAGGATCGAACGCGAGATCGAGGCCGCTCGCAACCAGCTCGCGAGCACCCTCGACGAGCTCAGCGTTCGAGCCAGCCCCAAGCGCATCGCCGAGAACACGAAGCAGTCGCTGCTGGCGAAGATGAACGAACCGCCGGTCAAGTACACCCTCATCGGTGTCGGGGCAGTCGTCGCAGTACTGATCGTCCGCAGGTTTTTCAACTAGAAACCAGGCCCGACCAGCCGATTTCACATCTGGCTGTCGATCCTGTTAAAGTTTCTCCCGCACCGCAGAAGTGACCGCGGTGCGGATCGGCGCCATTAGCTCAGTTGGTTAGAGCAGCTGACTCTTAATCAGCGGGTCCGGGGTTCGAATCCCTGATGGCGCACCCTGAAACACCCCCTCACCAGCGTAAAGCCGGCGAGGGGGTGTTTTGCTTTCTGCGCGAAAATCACGAATCCACCTTTTACTCATCTTTTTGGTGCGAAAGAGTCGAGTGCGCTGGTCATGTCGGGTGCGACGGTTACGCGCTGGATATAGTGCGCTTCGGTCACACGTGTGTTGGCGTGCCCGAGTTGCATCTGTGCGGCCTCGACGCCGTAGGTTTCCTTCACAAGAGTCGCCACTGTCTTCCGAAGTGTGTGAGGTTTCACCCACTCGAATTCGTCGCCTCTGGCCGCTCGCCATGATCGGCGGACGTTAGCCGGCGAAACCCAGTTGCCAGTGGCGGTCACGAAGACGGCGTTCCATGGGTTGTAGTACGTGGGAAGCTCCTGGCGTCGGCGTAAGCCATCGGCCGCGAACGCTGGTAGTACCAGCGTGAGCGGTGGCGAGTCGCCTTTTCGGTGCTCCTGTCGGAACAGACTTTCACCCGCTGCACGCGGGACGACAAGCGTCGCGTTAATCGTGACGCGCGGAATTTGAGAGATCAGATCGATTTGAGGCCACGTCAAGGCAAGAACTTCGCTGATTCTGCCACCGGTGGCGAGAAGCAACATCAAAATGTCCTCGAGGTGCGCTCCTGGCTTCTGGCCGAGTTTTGGTGAGATCACTCCGAGCTGGTCGACAGTCTGGTGGCGACAGTAGTTTTGGATCCGCCCGCGAAGCTCGTCGAGCTCGTCTCGGGTCAGTGCTCGAATGGCTTGCCGTTTGATTGTCGGGCGGGGGACCTCACGAACGGGATTGTGCTCGAGAAAATCGAAGCGAACTGCGGTCCCGAGCATCCCAGAGAGAATGACCCGCGAGATTCGTGCGCCGCTGGGAGTGCGCTCCGAGATCGAGGAGATAAGCGAATCGATCTTGCCCGTCGTAATCTCGCGGATCAGAAGTTCACCGACAGGGCTCGCGCAATACGAGGACCAGGCCTGCTTGTAGCCTGTAATCGTCTGAGGTGCAACTACTTTAGCCTTCTGGTCAATCCAGTACGCATATAGATGTGACATCGTCGACGACTTCGTGAGCTCCTGAATTATTTCGCCGGACGGAACTGTGCGTTCGGAGAGCTTTTTCTGCAACCGACTTCTCGCCTCGGTAGCAGATCTACCGCTCGCCTCGACTGTTCGTTTCTTGCCGTCGGTATCGCGTATGCGTGTCCGTGCGACCGTGCGCCCACCTGACTTGAGGGTGGTAATTTTTCCCCACTCACCGAGTCGAAGTCGCTCTCTAGGCATCTGCTTCGTCGTCTCCAGTGTCCATGTCAAGGTCTGTCATCTGGTGGAACAGCACTTCGGAGCGTCGACGGGCATCTTCGTACGCCATCTGCATCGTCTCGACATGCTCCGCCGACTCCTTCGTCGTTAGTCCAATCCGCAGTTGTGCACGTGCTCGACGCATGGTCTGAAGGGCCTGTAGCCACTCTCGCGTGATGCTGACGCGATCGTTCTTAGGGTCGAACTGTTCTCGCACCCACATCTCGACTGGTTCCTCGTTCTCCGTGTCGGACCAGCCAGGAGATGGTTTCAGCAGGCCGGCTTCGCCGCTGAACCATCGCAGGGCATCGTGGGATTCCTGGGGGAGCCCGGGTAGTACTTCGACTTCGCCTTTCGGCAAGTCGGGAAACATGAGTTGGGCGGGCGAGACACCCAGCGCGGCTGCCAGGACCAGCAGCTCGGCCACGTCGACGCTCTTTTTTCGGCCGTTTTCGAGTTCCGCAAGAACGTTGCGCGAGATGCCGAAGCCGATGTCGGTGGTGCGCTCGGCCAGTTTGGCTGCGGAGAGCGCGGAGTGCTCTTTCCCTCTTAGGCGCCGCACCTCGCCCATGATGCGAGCGGCCACGGATTCTGACCAAGACTGTGTCATGAGCACAGAGCTTAGCCGATTCTCGCTAGTTCTTGCGGCGGGATCACATAGTTGATAATCTGCGTTGGAGTCACATGGACCACTGCGATTCCGGACTCAATTATGGGATCGCAACATAACCCAACGGAAGGTGAGGAAATGCCCAGACGGTTGCTATCAGTCCCGGAGGCCATGGCGTGCACGGGGCTTGGGCGCTCGAACTTCTTCAACAAGATCGCTACAGGCGAGATCCGCAGCGTGAAGATCGGAAAGCGGCGTCTCATCCCGGACACGGCAATCGACGAATACATCGAGGGCCTGGAAGCACAGTCGGAAGTAACCTCGGGCGTCGCCTGAGATGCCGCTGACACCCGACCCCTACGAACTAGAAACGCCCCCGGCGATTCCCGGTGTTACAAGCACCGAGGCCGAGGACGTTTTCGAAACCTCTACCTTGCAGGAAGGAGTTTCACCTTTGGATACTAATCGGTGTTGACCAGCCTTTCAAGGCTATTCGCAACCCACCCCATCGCATCTTCGAGAAATCATCGATGACGTCATGGGTCGGTTGCGCGCGAGTTCACACGTCCCAGTTGTGAATTCGCCTGCGTACGAGACGCTTACGCCACAATCTGAACGACCCGCACCTCGGCTATTGGTCCGAGGTGGCGGTCGCTACCGGCCAAGCCTCGACGCTGCGTCGTTATCTGGCAGAGCCCGACGAAAAAAACCAGCCTGCCGCCGGCATGTGCACCCTTTGTAAATCCTCGACGACCGGCCCCGAGGCACCACCAGCTCGACTGATCATTGAGCAGGTGGCGATACCGATTAGCCACGCGTCCACTACGACGCGGGGCCATCGGGCGTGGAGCGGACACCGTGGGTGCGGAAATTGCATTTTCCGCACCGTCTTAGCTGAAACGCCAGTTCAGCACAGTTTTCGCTCCGCAGCTCTGTCGGTGACCTGCGCTAGGCTGCCGCTATGGACTTCCGACCAGGCAGAACACCCGCGGTGAGCACATCGGTCGGCCGTGTGGAACTTGCAACTGCGGCCGTGGAGCCGGAGATCCCACCGGCCGTCGCGAAGCGGATCGCGAGAGCGGTGGAATCTTCGCGGTCGGAGGGGACGCGGCGCACCTACGCCGCCGGGTGGCGACGCTTCGTCGGCTGGTGCGAACGCGAGGGACATGCCGCATTGCCGGCGCACCCGGTCACCGTTGCCGCGTATCTCGTCGACGCCGCCGATACCCGCACCGAAGCGGGGGAGCGGTCCTATGCCGTCTCTACCTTCGGGACCTGGATCGCCGCGATCAACCACCAGCACCGCACCACCGGCCACCTCTCCCCGTCCGCACACGAACTCGTCACCGCCACCCTGTCCGGGATACGCCGGGAGTACGCCGCCGCGGGGGACCGAGCCCGCACCCCGCGAGACCCATTGCTGGTCGACGACATCAAACTCCTTGTCGAGACGGCGCGGGAACGATGCCGAGGCTGGGCCGACGAGGTCCTCGAACGCCGCGACTCCGCAATTCTGCTCCTCGGCTTCGCCGGCGCATACCGCCGCAGCGAGTTGTCGGAGATGGTGTGTGGGGACGTCACTGTGCATCGGTACGACGGCCTCCACATCCGGTTGCGGAAGTCGAAGACCGACCAAGAGGGCAGAGGCGCGGTGAAAGCGCTGCCGTACACCGACTCTCACGAGACCTGCCCGCCCTGCGCGTACGTTCGCTGGGTCCAGATCGTCGGCGCATTCGACGTCGGCGGCAGGCCGTCGGTGATCCGCCTACTCCGTAAGCGGGAGTTGTTCGACGCGCACGTGTGCCGTGGGGGAGTACCTCGCACCGCCGCTCGCGCGCCGCTGTTTCGCGCCATCGCCAAGAACGGGAACCTCGGCAGCACCGCGTTGTCCGGAGCAGCAATCCACCAGACCATCCGTCGCCGCGCCGAACAGGCCGGCTACGACCCCACCGCATTGAGCAAACTGGGCGGGCACTCGCTCCGCGCTGGGTTTGTCACCCAGGGCACCCGCAACGGCGCCGACGGATCCGCCATCGCCCGCCAAACCGGCCACGCCAGCCTCGATTCCGTGGAGGTGTACCGACGTGAACATGCGCCCCTGGTGGGTAACGCCGTGGCAGACATCGGTCTCTAGCAGTAGACGGGTGCGGACACAGATGCCGACAGACTTTAACTTCTGGCAGTAAGATTGCAGACCGCTAGTCGACCGGGGCACGGATCGATTGCACGTGCGGTGTGAAGGGTATCAGTCGACGAGGGCCGAATCGCCATCTGGCAGCACGCTCGAACGCCGCAATGGTGGCGTCTGGGTTCCGTGGTCCCCATCCGTCCAAGTTCATTCGAGATCCGCGGTCAATGGGGCTCTGCTCCCAGGCATCCTGCGTCGCCGGCCGAACGGTTTCATCGATTCTTTCAAGAGCTCGTCTGTAGTGTTCGCCCATTCGTGGACTTTCCAATGCGACCCATATTCTTGACGCAGTCAGCTGTTCTTGAATACCGTGCCCGATCTCTGCAAGCACATTGAGGGTTTGCCCGTCGTCAGATGTACGCCGCCGCACCCGGTACGGGTATTCGGACCGTGCGACAAGTGCCCGGGCGGCCTGGGCGTAGCCTTCTCGACGAGAAGCAGCGGCTTCGCGCAGGCCTGCGATTCCTGCCGTTAGTAGTCCCCCTACTACGGAAGACCCCAGAGCCAATGGCACGATCTCAGTAAAGACATCAATATCGGTCACGATACGTTCTGCTCCAACACAGTTCGGTCTTCTGACCAATCGCGTACTGCGTTCCGGAACGCCCGGGTTGCGATCGGGTAGGTGCTGCTCGTCGCTGAGAGGTCGTTCGCCACAGGACTGCCGTGCGGGGTGTCTTCGGTGGGCCAGTCGTCCGTGCGGCGCCAGTGCTCTTCGAGAAATAGGTGGCGGTGCACCCGATTGACATAGTCTTCGACTCCATCGGCCGAAATCCATCGCAGTGGACGTGGATCGTTAGGGAACCAAAGGCACAACTCCCCGCAGCTGTACCCGAATTCTGGGCCCAGCGGTGATGGGTAGCGATGCTTCCAGCGGCGATCGGGCCCCAGCGGATAGGTTAGAGGATCCCAGTCTGCTCGAAAATATGTACGGGCTCGTTCTCGTCCATATCCAGCCGCTCGTAACTCCGGCGGCGCTGTGTATGTGATCTCAACGACAGCGCCGCCGATACTTGGGGCCCACGCTTGATCGACTATTACCCCTGCATGTAACCGTTCGATCCGGGTAGCAACAAACCTGGGATCGTCGAACAGTTCGTTCAGCGTGGTGCCCATGCTCGCCCCGGAGTGCTGGCTTCGCGTCCGCCCTGCGATAAAGACGGCCGGCCAGTGCTTGTTCGTGTTCCTGGGCTGTTCCATGTGGCTAACACTGTTTCGGGTGCGCGAGCACTGGCTGGCGGAAACGCATCACCGAATAGGCTGTGCCACACATCCTTGGCAGCCTCGATGTCGCCATGCGCTTCGAGTTCGATCGCCTCGTCGGCCCTGGCGGCGAAGTCGGCGAACATGAGGCCAGCGGTGGTGCGATCGGAGGCGGTCCACTTGACTGTCACGTCATCGTCTCCGGCTGGTTCGAGTATCGGTCCGCGTACGGCAGTCTGGGCGTGTGAGAGTGCCGCCGCAATTGCGTGCTTGTCCGCTTTCTCCTTGGTGATCGCGGCGTATGCCAGCGACTCCACGACGATCCCTTTGATGAAGCCCAATTGATCCTCGTGATTCTTGACGAGGGCTTTCAGTTCCCTGACCTGGTGCACGAACCGCCCGCCCGTGCCTTGATTTCGCGTCGAGACCGCGGCGATCTGACGTCGTGTATTGCTAGCTTCCCACCTTCGTTGTTCGCGGTCGCCGATGACGACCTCAGGGCCTTCGTCGAGGTCGAAGGCAGGGACAAGGTCGATGTCGAAATCAAGGTCGGAGAACGTGACGCGCAGCGCCTTGCCTGATGGGGTATCACCCTGGTCGAACTCTGCGTTTGGCCAGTGTGATTGAACTGCGTTTTTGAACCAGGCCATTGCGGTTGCTGGGCCGTTCGGTCCTTGAAGTTCTTGCCAGTGGGCGGCTTTGATGACGATCACAATGTCAACGTCTTTCAGCGGCGCGAGCATCGTCTTTCGTGCGAAGGATCCTTGGAGAAAGCTTGTCTTGACGAAACCAGCTTCGTCAAGAACCTTGCGTATCGCGTTGTGTCGTTGTTCGGCTTGTTCGCGCTGCTTGGGGTTCAAGTTGAGCGACGTGTCGAACACGGTGAAAGCACTATCGATGGTCTGTCTCACGGGGTGAAGTCCTCACTTCGATGCGGATGTCTCGTCACTTAGGTGAGGGCGTTACGCTGACTTCGTTGTTGGAGGTTGCGTAGCGGCCTCGGTCGGGATGGGCATGCCAGTGCCCGTCTCGACCAAATCTTGCAGTTACATGCTGGTCTCCGCCTCTGCTGCTGATTCATGATGATTCGGCCCATCGAGTGGATCCGGTGGGGGCGTGTCGTTGGGTTTGACTCCCAGAATTACGGTCGTGGGGTCGGTTGAGTAATTCAGCGGTACGGACAGGGTGATTCGTGCAGATCCCCACCACTGAGGCCCGCTCGTCGGCCCGCCTGCCTCTTCGCTGTCGGTTTGTGTGCGTGCGATCGCGAAGCCGACGGTGGCGTTGCTGTCGTTGAAGGATGCAGATGTGCCGTCTTTGTAGACAACGCTCATCTTGCCGCGGCAGCGCGAGCAGCATGATCGCATCAGGACTGAGGTGACAACACGCGGCACATCGAGAGACGCTTCGTAAGAGGTGACGTGCTGACGGGCGACATACTCGAACTCGCCCAAATTCAGAACGTTGTCGTTACGGGCGCGAACGAGGAACTTCCATACCGGCAACAGTTCCTTCAACGCGTCGATCGAGGCACCAGCGTCGCGGGCTTCAAGGATCCACTCCATGAGCCACACCACGCTGGTTGGGTATGCACCTGCGCGAGTTCCGACCCTGACACTGCGTGGCACGAGGCCTTCGGAAACGTAGAACGTAAGTTGCCGGTCGCTAATGGAGTATCCCGCTTTGCGGACGTTGGCGAGTAGCTCCGATTTAGTAACTAGGCTCGAACGGCCATCTTGGAGCTCCAAGTACTCAAGGAAGCCGTTCTGCTCGTGAACCATCTCGACCCCTTCGCTACAGTGCCACTGTAATCACTTGCGTGTTCTTTGTACGAGATTACACCTAGGGTCTGACACCAGCACCTGCGATGTAGCGCTGATCGACATGCCGATGGGCCACTGTCGGCGATACGCGCGTGAAAGATTTGTGCGACAGGAGTAGACAACGAATGACATTAATGCCAGTATTCGAACGTAGCGAAAGCACTTTCGTAACGTTCGACTAGCGAGGCGGTGGTCAGTCATGGGTGCACAGGCTCAGGCAGTCAGGTCGGAAACCTTCATGCCAGAAGAAGCTGGTCAGCTGGCACCAGTGCTGAGCTTCCTTAAGGCCCATGAGATGGCGACAGGCAACACGGTGCAAGCCCAATACGCGCTGGTCGGAGTGGACGAGCACGACCGAATCGAGTTGCCGGAGGGTGTTCACGCAGTGCTGAAGCGTGCGGTCGAGGCAATGCTTACGGGGCGCGCCGTGACGCTTGCACCGCAAAGCATGACGCTGACTACTCAGCAGGCAGCCGACCTCCTCGGGGTCAGCCGTCCTACTGTCGTACGTCTGATCTCAGACAGCAAAATAGCTGCGGATCGAGTGGGCAACAGGCACCGATTGCAGCTTGATGACGTGCTCGCGTACAAAGAATCGCGCCGTGCACGCCAGTACGACGCATTGGCTGAGACATCGGTTTCGGTCGATCCCGAAGAAGACCCCGACACAATTCGCGAGCAACTACGTGAGGCGCGCAAGGCTGGTGCGGCTCGGCGAAGGGCCGGAACACGCGCCTGAGATAGTTGACTCATGTTTGCTGCCGTGCTGGATACGTGCGTGCTGTGGCCCAGCCTGCAGCGAGATTTCCTGCTGTCGCTTGCCGTCGAGAATCTGTACCGCCCCCTCTGGTCGGACGCGATTCTCGACGAGCTGGAGTTTCACGAGGCTAGGAAGCTAGTGGAACGTGGAACTGACGAAGCAGAAGCGGCCCAGCGGGCGCGACGCCTAGTTCAGACAATGAGTACGGCGTTCGACGACGCGCGTGTTGTCGAGTGGGAAGCCTTAGCCCGAATGCACCGATCAACTGATGGCGTCGCTGTGAGTTTGGTTGTGCGGCTTCGAGTGGAGTGCGGGCGTGGGTGATCGTCCGACCTCTCGTGCCGGGTTGTTCCACTGGGTCTTTC
>NZ_JAHUTG010000027.1:0-54662 GCF_020889545.1 Rhodococcus sp. I2R | reverse complement strand
ATCAACGCCCGAGGCTACGGCCACCATTCTGCCGCATCGCTGAAAGCAATGATCTATCTCAACCTCGGCGGAATCGAGGTCAAGCTACCCACACAAAGGTAAGGAGGGGCACGTATGTTCGATTACCGTAAACGGTAGAGCACCCCACCGACAGAAACCTGACGCCGGTTCAGACTGCGCACAGCCGAGAAGTCCGTTGCCTGTGCTGAGGATCCTCGACGAAAACCCCTCGAAGAATGCGACGGCAAAGTGCCTATGCAGCGTCCGACTATCACCCTGCGTAGTTGTCTGCCAGAGACTTGAACTCCTGCCCAAGCGAACAGCTACTGCGCAGCACTCACCGAGGACATGTGAAAGTCCGGAATACGTAGCGGAGGCATGGCCGTTCGGGTGAACCAGTCCTTCCATTCGCGTGGCAGCGTAGGAATCGTTGCCCCGGCCTCGGTCGCACGACGGAGCAGGTCCAGCGGACTCTCGTTGAATCGGAAGTTGTTGACGGCTCCGGTGACCTTCCCGTTTTCGATGAGATAGACACCGTCGCGGGTCAAGCCGGTCAGCAGCAGGGTTGCCGGGTCCACTTCGCGGATGTACCACAGTGTCGTCAACAACAATCCACGTTCGGTGCGGGCAACCATGTCGTGGATATCGGCGTCGCTGCCACCGGTGAGCACGAGATTGTCTCCGGGCACGGTGACTGGGGCGCCGTACTTCTCGGCGGCGAATCGGGGATACGCGAGTGCGTTGACGACCCCATCGCGAATCCAGTCCACCCGGGACGTCTCCAGACCGTTGTCGAACAGAGATACAGAGTTGTTCGAGGAGGCAGTTGTCAGGAAGGGCGAATACTCCAGCCCGGGGTGGGCCGGATCGGAGAAGAGGGTGAGCGGCAACGCGCCGAGCTTCTCGCCGATGCGGGTGCCACCGGGACGGGACAGGGCGGTGTGTCCCTCCTGCGCCCCTCGTCCCTCCATGGTCCACATCAGGTAGATCATAAGGTCGGCAGCTGCGGACGACGGGAGGATCGTCTCGTATTTCCCCGCGGGAAGTTCGACGGTTTTCGACGCCCAATCCAGGCGTGTCGAAAGCTCGGCCAGTAGTCCGTGCACGGAGACGTCGTCGAAGTACTTCGTTCCGGCACCGACCCATGCGCTGGCGTCGCCGCGTTTGCCGTTGATCTCCACCGATCCAGTCGGCTGGGTGAAGCGTCGGCGTACCCCGGTGGAGGTGCCGAGCCACACGGTCTCGACCTGGTGGTGCGCGAAGCCGTACAACCGGTCGGCGCCATCGAACCCGGTCGACAGATCGCTCGACAGGTGAGCGAAAACGTCGATGCTCGTCCGTTCCGATTCCAGATCCCAGTCGACGGATGGGTCGGTCGCCGAGACGAGAGGCATAGCGTCCTCGGCTGGTTCGGCCTCGCGGGCGTCTGCTTCACACTTTCGGACGATCGACTCGAACTCGGCCGGATCGATCGACGTCGACGACGCGGTGGCGACACGCGCACCGGCGGAGCCTCGCACGATCGATGCGACCGCCCACCTTCTCGATGTCGATATCCCGTTAGTTGTCATCGAGTTTCCTGCCCACCGGAGTGAAGCCTCGCTCGCATCGGTGACGATGACGATGGTCTCGTCGGCGGTGGCGAGTGCCAGCACACGCTCGACCACTTCGTATCCGGGTATCACTGGCCCGCCTCCGATCGCGTGTTCAGTACGTTGACACCACGGAACAGTGCAGCGGGGCAGCCGTGGCTGACCGCCGCGACCTGACCGGGTTGTGCTTTGCCGCAATTGAATGCGCCGCCCAGTCTGCGTGTGGACGCGCCGCCGACGAGTTCCATCGACCCCCAGAAGTCGGTCGTGGTCGCCTGATACGCAACGTCGCGCACCTGGCCCTCCAACCGGCCGTTGCGAATTCTGAAGAACCTCTGCCCGGTGAACTGAAAGTTGTAGCGCTGCATATCGATCGACCACGATCTGTCGCCGACTACATAGATGCCGTCGTCCACCGCTGCGATGAGGTCGTCGACACTGCGGTCCACGACTGGATCGGGTTCGAGAGAGACGTTGGCCATGCGCTGGATGGGAACGTGATGCGGAGAGTCCGCGTACGAGCATCCGTTGGACCGCTCGAGACCCATTCTCGGCGCGAAAACGCGGTCGAGCTGGTACCCGACCAGAATGCCGTCGCGGACGAGATCCCACTTCTGGGCCGCGACACCGTCGTCGTCGTAGCCGACGGTGGCAAGCCCGTGTCGCTCCGTCCGATCTGCCGTCACATGCATCGCGGGGTTGCCGTACTGCAACGTCCCCAGTTTGTCCGGGGTCGCGAACGACGTGCCCGCGTATGCCGCCTCGTAGCCGATGGCTCGATCGTATTCTGTTGCGTGACCGATCGACTCGTGGATCGTGAGCCAGAGATTCGTCGGGTCGATGACGAGGTCCGTAGGACCCGGCTCGACCGAGGGCGACTTGATCTTCTCCGCGAGCCAGTGCGGAATCTGCGCAAGTTCGTCGTCCCAGTTCCAGGTGCTGTTCGCTTCGAGATACTCCCAACCACGACTGACCGGGGGAGCGAGGGTCCGCATGCTTTCGAAGACGCCGGCGGACTGATCGACAGCCGTACCCTCGAGCTGCGGATGCACTCGTACGCGCTGCTGAGTGATCGAGCTCCCGGCGAGGTCCTGATAGAAGGTCTGCTCCTTGACCTGCATTACGGACGCAGTCACGTGATCTACCCCGTCGGCGGAGAGTAGGCGGGAGGAGTACTCACCGAGCACTTCCACCTTCTCCTGCGTCGGCACCGCAAAGGGGTCCTTGTCGTAAGCCGACACCCAGGTGGCATCACGGTAGATCGGTTCTGGGGCCAGTTGCACCACCTCACGGTTCAACTCCCGCAGGGCCTTTGCCACGGTCACTGCAGTGCGAGCGGCTTCGGCAGCTGATTCAATGGTGAGTGCCGAGTGCGAGGCGAAACCCCACGTCCCGTCGACAACCACGCGGACGGCTATCCCGATCTCGGAACCGTCGACGACGGATTGGACCGATCCGTCTCGCATGTTCAGGGACTGGGAGAAAAGACGGTGCACACGGAAGTCTGCGTGAGACGCGCCACCGCGCTGTGCAGCGTCGAGCGCCGAATCGGCCAACTCGCGGAGCGGCAGCGCCA
This sequence comes from Rhodococcus sp. I2R, assembly GCF_020889545.1. Lineage (NCBI taxonomy): Bacteria > Bacillati > Actinomycetota > Actinomycetes > Mycobacteriales > Nocardiaceae > Rhodococcus > Rhodococcus sp. I2R. Next base: position 51,494 of record NZ_JAHUTG010000027.1, on the reverse strand, counting down.
GAAATTCCGGGTCGACATGTCGATCTGACAGCTGGGTCACAGCACACGACATTAGCCGAATTGTTGCCAACCGAGCCGAATGACCATGCCGATGACGACGAAGAGCAGGACCACCCGAACGAAGCCCGAGCCCCGCGACAGCGCCGTCCTCGAACCGAGGAGCGCGCCGATGACGTTGCATACCGCCATGACTGCTCCGAGCTGCCACAGCACATGGCCGGTAACGGCGAAGAACACGAGTGCACCGATGTTGGAACCGAGGTTGAGAACCTTGGCCATCGCCGCACTTCGAACGAATTCCGTTCCGAGCAGCGTCGCGAACGCGATGATGAAGAATGTTCCGGTGCCGGGACCGAGAATGCCGTCGTAGAAGCCGAACCCACCTGCGGCGAGAAAAACCACCAGCACGAACTTCGACCGCGTGGGCGGGCGATCCGCTGCGATCGTCCCGATCGTGGGGCGCGCGGTCACCAGAACGGCCACGCCGATCAGAACCACCATGATGATCGGAATGAACAGGTCCCGGTCGATCAGCGACACGGCCGCAGCGCCGCACGCCGACGCAATCGCTGCCGTTGCCCCGGCCGGCGCCATCACACGCCAGTCGAGCGGGATCCTGCGCGCGAACGTGACCACCGCCGCACCCGTTCCGAATACCGCTGTCATCTTGTTCGTCGCCAGTGCGGCCTGGGCACTGAGCTGGGGGGCGACGACCAGGATCGCAGGCAGCAAGATCAAGCCGCCCCCGCCGACGACCGCGTCGACCCACCCTGCCGCGAACGCAGCAACCATCAACAATCCCCAGTCTGCCGCCGCCATACGGCAGACTCAACCACATGCGAAGGTTCAGTCTCTGGCTCAGGGGTAAGCCCTTCGTGGCCGACTCGTTGCTGGCCGTAGCGCTGTTCATCGCGGACGCAATTGCATTCGTGAGCAACTCGTCGATGCACAGTTGGCTGCTTTTCGTCGTGGTATCGATCGCGGTGTGTGTGCCGGTTGCGTGGCGTCGCCGACATCCGCGCATCGTCGCGGTGTCGGTGCTGTCGGCCTCGCTGTTCAGTACGTTCGGCGGAATCGCGGTGGGGGAGACCGAGAATCTGCACCTGTCACTGATTGCGCTACCGATCATGCTGTATACCCTCGTGGCCTACGTCGGACGACGCGATGCGGCGATCTTCCTCGTCGCGGTGACAGTCGACAGCGCGTTGGCACTCTCGCTGTACGCCCAGGAGCCGATCTCGACCGTTCTGTTCACGGTCATGATGTATGCGCTCGCCTGGATCGCAGCAGAGTTCATCGGTGCACGCCGCGCCTACGACGAGGAGGTCGAAGCGCGACTCGCGGTGGCCGAGTACGACCGCGACAGGCGCGCGGAGGAAGCCGTCGCGATGGAACGCACCCGCATAGCTCGCGAACTTCACGACGTCATCGCCCACAGTGTAAGCGTCATGGTGGTGCAAGCGGACGGCGCGTCCTACGCAATTCGCAAGGATCCTGCCCGCGCCGAGCAGGCGGTGGCCAACATCTCGGCGACCGGAAGGCAGGCGCTCGCGGAACTGCGAAGAACCGTCGCTCTGCTGCGCACCACCCCGAACGCCGACGAAGTACCGCTGTACGGAACTGCGGGTCTGGCGAAGGTCGTCGACATGATGTCGAGAGCTGGATTGAATGTCGAGCTCGAGCAGACGGGCAATCTCGACGATATCGGCCCGGCCATCAGCTTGGGCATCCACCGGCTGGTGCAGGAGTCGTTGACCAACGTTCTTCGCCACGGTGGGCATGCACCCAAGGCGAAGGTTGTAGTGGTCCGTCGAGAGGAGGACGTACTGGTCGAGATCGTCAACACCGGTACGACGCCGGCCGAGGCAGGCGGCAACGGCAGCGCAGTCGAGGGAACTGGAAACGGGCTTCTCGGTATGCGCGAGCGAGTGGCAGTGCTTCAAGGTTCACTCGAGGCGGGACGAGTCGACGACGGCCAATGGCGGGTGCGGGCGGAATTACCCCTCGATTGACGTTAGGTTGAACCGGTGCCGATCACCGTACTCATCGTCGACGACCAAGAGCTGATGCGCATGGGCTTGACGATGGTCCTCGATGCCCAGGACGACATCACAGTTGTCGGCGAGGCCGCCGACGGCGAATCGGCCGTGCGGGCCGTGAACGATCACTCGCCCGACGTCGTTCTCATGGATGTCCGGATGCCAGGTCTCGACGGAGTAGCTGCTACCGCAGAGATCACCTCGTCGGAAGCCGGTTCGCGCGTGCTCGTGATGACGACCTTCGACCTAGACGAGCACGTTGTCGGCGCGATTCGAGCGGGGGCCAGCGGGTTTCTGCTCAAGGACACCCCTCCGGACGATTTGGTTTCGGCGATTCGGAGCGTCGCCGCCGGAGATGCCGTGGTCTCACCCAAGGTCACCAAGCGGCTGTTGGCCCGGTTTCTCACCGACAACACCTCGCCGGCCCAGGACCCTCAGCGTCTCGACGCACTCACCGATCGTGAGCGTCAGGTTCTCGAACTGCTCGCCACCGGGCTGTCCAACGCCGAAATCGCAGCTGCGTTGGTGCTGTCCGAGGCCACGATCAAGACCCACGTCGGACGAGTCCTGACCAAACTGGGCCTGCGGGACCGGGTGCAGGCAGTGGTCCTGGCGTACGAGACGGGTCTGGTGCGGCCCGGTATCTGAAATCGTTACCGAAATCGGCCGGTGACGGGAGCAATTGCGCTGCCCCGTTCGTTGTACGTGCAGGCAACGAAAGGAACCACAGTGTTTGCGCTTTTCATTCTCTACGTCGTGGTCGAGGTCGCAGCCCTGATCGCGGTCGGCAGCGCGATCGGCGTCATGTGGACCGTCCTGCTGCTCGTCGCAGGTTCGATCTTCGGTCTCGTCCTGGTTCGTTCGCAGGGCAAGCGAATCATGGAAGGGCTCCGCGCCGCGAGTCGAGGTGAACGTTCTCCTGGCGTCGCAGTGGCAGACGGAGCGCTCTTCGCCATAGGTTCTGTGGCCATGTTCGCGCCCGGACTGGTCTCCTCGCTCTTCGGCATTTTGCTCCTGCTGCCCTTCACCCGATGGGCGCTGAGGCCGCTCGTCATGATCGTGGCTGCGCGGTGGATGCCAACCGTTGTCACCGCAACCTCGAGAATGCGACCCACCGTCATCGACGGGGAAGTCGTTCCGGAGCAGGCCGGCCCGCCTACGAGAGGTGGCGCGTCGAACCTCGTGCTCGAGATGGACGGACGGGATTTCGATAAGCCGACCCGCTGAGGGCAGACTTGTCTCCCGTGCGTACCCAACTTCTTCTCGGCGGGCGGATTTACACCCCGTCTTCTCCTGATGCAACTGCGATGGCCGTCACCGACGGCATCGTCTCCTGGACGGGAGAGGACCGAACAGGGCGAGCCCTGCACCCGGGCGCTGAGGAGATCGACCTTGCCGGCGCGTTCGTCGCCCCGGCGTTCGTCGATACCCACGTCCATACGACGGCTTTGGGCCTCGCTCTCACCGGTCTGGATCTCGGTGGGTGCTCGTCCCGAGTCGAATGCTTGCACCGGATTCGCTCCTTCGCCGCGCAGTCCACGGACGCCGTCATCTGGGGGCAAGGCTGGGACGACGCCGCATGGGCGGACGGAGGCCCGCTATGCACCGCCGACCTCGACGAGGCTGCCCCGGGTCGGAACGTGTACCTCACACGCATCGATTCGCATTCCGCGGCCTGTTCGACGGCTCTGCGGCGCGCCAGTGACCTGTCGGAATCAGCTCGCGGTTTCCATCCGCAACACCCGCTCACCGCCGACGCCCATCACGCTGTGCGCTCCACGGCACGCTCACTTCTGACCGTCGCCGACCGTTCTGCGGCACATCGATCGGCGCTGGACTTGGCGGCCTCTCGCGGTGTGTGCGCGGTACACGAGTGCGGTGGCCCCGACATCGCGGGACTCGATGATTTTCGCGAACTCCTGGCCTTCGAACACGGTGTGCAGGTTCGCGGCTACTGGGGGCAAGCGGTCGAGACGGCTCAAGAGGCACGTCAACTGCTGGCCGCGACAGGCGCGCACGCCCTCGGTGGAGACCTGTTCGTCGACGGTTCGATCGGTTCACACACCGCGTGGTTGACGCAGCCGTACTCCGACGCCCTGGGCACGGGGGACGACCCGGGCACCGGAATCGCGTACCTGGGACCGGATGCGATCTCGGCGCACCTACTCGCATGCACCGAGGCCGGCATCCAAACAGGATTTCACGCGATCGGCGACGGCGCGGTAGGCGCTGTCGTCGAGGCACTGGAGCAGACCGCATCGCTGATGGGTGGCCCAGCTCTCGCCTCGCGCGGTCACCGAATCGAACACCTGGAAATGGTGTCGGCAGCGCAGGCGGACACACTTGCGTCCTGGGGCGTCATCGCAAGCATGCAACCCGCATTCGACGCACTGTGGGGAGGCGAGAGTGGCTCCTACGCCACGCGCTTGGGAACGCAGCGCGCAGCCGGTCTGAACCCGCTCGCACGGCTCGCATCAGCCGGCGTCTCGCTCGCCTTCGGTTCGGACGCGCCGGTGACTCCCGTGGATCCCTGGGCCATGCTGCGAGCCGCTGTCAACCATCGGACAGCCGGCAGCGGCATCTCACCCAGGGCCGCATTCGCAGCGGCGACGCGCGGCGCCTGGCGGGCCGGCGGCGTGCGCGACGGACTCGCCGGCACTCTGGTCGCAGGCGCGCCGGCAAGCTACGCGGTGTGGGACACCACCGAACTCGTCGTCCGTGCCCCCGCCGACACCGTGGCACGGTGGTCGACAGATCCGCGGGCCGGCGTCCCGGCGCTCCCTGCGCTCGAACCGGAATCGACGAGTCCTCGCTGTCTACGCACAGTTCACCGTGGTCGTGTGATCCATGAAGCGTGAGGGCGCCGCAGCACGCTCGAGCAGTGCTGCTGTAGTCGCGCTGCGCAGCGCAGCTGCGGTGGCATCGGGGTTGCTGCTGTTCGCAAGCTTCCCGCCGCGTCAACTCTGGTTCCTCGCACCGATCGGCATCGCCCTGCTGGTTCTGGTGTTGACCGGCGTCGGCGGGCGAACTCCATCGAAGAAGAGCGGGTTCGGCTACGGCTACCTGGCCGGGTTGGGCTTCTTCGTTCCATTGCTTCCGTGGATCGGCGTCTACGTGGGTCCACTCCCGTGGCTTGCGCTCGCCGCAGCAGAATCGGTGTTCATCGGCTTGTTCGGCGTGCTGGCAATTGTCTTGTCGCCGTCACGGTGGTGGCCGCTGTCGATCGCACTGGCCTGGAGTCTGACCGAATGGGCACGATCGACATTTCCGTTCGGCGGGTTTCCGTGGGGTCGACTCGCCTTCGGTCAGCCCGACGGTTGGCTGCTGCCGCTCGCGAGCCTCGGCGGCGCACCGCTGCTGAGTTTCGGCGTGGCGCTCACCGGTTGCGGCATCGCAGCCCTGGTCCACGCTGGGTTGCGCGATCGAACACCCCGGCGATGGCTGGCGGCCGTTGCCGTCACGCTCGCCGCGTCCGTAGTCGCGCTCGCGCTTCTACCGACGCTGGCGTCGAACACTGCTCGGCCGGGCGAGGAAACTGTGACAGTTGCCGCGATCCAGGGGAGTGTGCCGCGGCTCGGTCTCGACTTCAACGCGCAACGCAGAGCTGTGCTGGACAACCATGTCCGCGAGACGCTGCGACTCGCGGACGACGTTGCTGCCGGTCGTCAGCCCGCGCCGGATGTGGTGATCTGGCCCGAGAACGCATCGGACATCGATCCGCTACGCAACCCCGATGCTGCTGCGCTGATCACCGAGGCATCCGAGACGATCGGGGCACCGATTCTCGTCGGGGCGGTGCTGGTCAACGACGATCGCACGACAACCAACTCGGCAATCGTGTGGGACGGTGCGGCGGGACCGGGGGAGCGCCACGACAAGAAGATCATCCAGCCTTTCGGCGAGTACCTTCCGTTTCGGAGCTTCTTTCGTCTGTTCTCCGAATATGCCGATCGTGCGGGATATTTCGTACCGGGCAGCGGCGACGGCGTCGTCCATGCAGCTTCGATCGCCGTGGGTGTGGCCACCTGCTACGAGGTTGCCTTCGATCGTGCTCTGACGGAGTCGGTGCGCTCGGGAGCTCAACTGCTTGCCATACCGACCAACAACGCTACGTTCGGCGATACCGAGATGACATATCAGCAACTTGCGATGTCGCGTGTCCGTGCAGTCGAGCACGGTCGATCGGCGGTGGTGGCCGCGACGAGTGGGATCAGCGCGATCGTCTCTCCACAGGGTGACATTATCGAGCAGTCCGAGCTGTTCGAGCCGGATGCGCTGGTCGATCGAGTTGTGCTCCGTGACGACAGAACAGTGGCGACCGATCTGGGTGGAATTCCGGAGATCCTGCTGTGTGTCGGTGCAGCTGTCTTCCTCGTATCCAAAGTTGCACGCCGCGAAAAAACATTCCCCGAGAATGTTTCTTCGGCAAGAAAGCAACCTTAGTTCCAGCGACGAGCCGGTTTTTACTACTGCCACCTAAAGGTGGTCATTCAGGTGAAGCAATCGACGCCTGGTATTTCAAGTGCGTGCGATTTGTAACGGTCGGTGACGTAAAGTCGATTCCTGCAATAGTGAACTTTATGCTTGTGAACCCGCACTCACAGGTTGGCCGACCTGGTTTCGCAGAAAGCTGCACGGCCAGGAATGTGCGCTACCTGAAAGTTCAGTGGGAGGGGGCGATGCCGAACACCTTGCCCGGCAAACGGGACAGCCACCTGCACCTGAAAACCGGGACCGAGTCCAATTGAAAGCCCGAAACATACGGTCGGTCGGTTAGCGGTTGCGGTGCGCGGCCAATCCACATTGCGTCGCGTAACGAACCATTCGGGTAAGCGCGTTGCAGGCTGCTGGCATACCAGCGGCAGGTTCACGCGGCAGACCACACTCAGCACCGATGACGCACGAACGAGAACGGATTCAACATTGATCGCTTCTGCCATGAAACCTCTGGGAAGAACGGCACCGCGATCGATCGCTGCGTCACCGAATTCGATTCAGAAAGGCTTCTGAATGCGAGCCGCGGTCTCAGGCGATTCTCGAAGCACCCCTTCCCAGGGTCTCGATGCGTCCAAAGCCTTCCCACTGTCTTCGGCTCAGCGCGGAATGTGGTTCGCTCAGCAGCTGGCACCAGAGGTGCCGGTATGCATTGCGCAGTACGTCGATCTGCGCGGCGACCTCGACCTCGAGCTTCTACGCAAAGCAACCCGGCAGGCAGGCCACGAGTTCCAGTCGGCGTTCATCCGCTTGTTGGAGGTCGACGGCGAGCCGATGCAGGTCATCGATCACGACATCGACGACTCGGTCGACTACATGGACCTCCGCGCGGAGTCCGATCCGATGGGCGCAGCAAAGGCGTGGATCGACGCAAACTACACAGCGCCGATGGACGTCATGACCGACCGGCTCGTCAGTGTGTGGGTCATTCACGTCGAAGACGACCGCTATCTCTGGTACAGCAAGATCCACCACGTCGCACTCGATGGATACGGCGCTATGACCGTGGTGAATCGGACCGCCGAGCTCTACACCGCCGAGCTCGAAGGCCGCGAGGCATCACCTGCGAAAGCCGCAGCACTACAGACCCTGTACGACCTGGATCAGACCTACCGCTCGTCGAGCCGCTTCGAAACCGATCGCGAGTACTGGGCCGAGCATGTCGGGAGAGCCCAGGACGGCGCCACCCTGGCGGGAACCTCGGGGGCCACGATTGCGGCCAGCAAGCTCGAGAGTGCGGCACTCCCCGTCGACGTCGTCGACGCGTTGGAGGACTCCGACGCCACCAAGAGTGCCACGGCCGCAGCCGTGGTGATCGCCGCGTTCGCCTGCTACCTCTCTCGCATGACAGGCCGCGAGGAGGTGCTGGTCAATATCCCCGTCTCGGCGCGAACCACGGCAGTGCTTCGCCGATCCGGTGGCATGTTGGTGAACGTAGCGCCGCTGTCGATCAGAGTGAAGCACGGCCAGAACGTCGGCGAACTCGTTCAACAAGTGCAACTCGAACTCATGGGCGCCTTGAGGCACCAGCGGTTCAGCATCGAAGACATACGCCGCGACCTGACGAGTCGAGGCCAGTCCAGCGCTCTCGTGGGGCCCCTGGTCAATGTGATGCTGTTCCACCAGGAAATCCACCTCGGGCCCATCGTGGGCGAATTCAACATCGTCACATCCGGCCCGGTCGAAGACCTCTTGGTCAACGTCTACCAAAGTGGCTCACCGTCGAGGACCTTCGTCGATTTCCGAGCGAACCCGAATCGGTACGAAGACGACGATCTGGCTGAACACCACCGAAACTTCGTCGACATCGTGGGTTCATTCGTAGCGGCAAGTCCCCACGATGTCATCGACGACGTGCATCCGGACAGCGCCGCAATCGGCCGGCTCCGTCGGCTCGAGCGCGAGCAATTGGCATACTGGACGTCAGTTCTGGTCGACGCCCCCGATCCGGTCGGCCTGCCCGGTATCGCGGTCGGCTCACGGCAGGACCAGCCTGCGCCTACGTCTTACACGACCTCGGTGGACGGCGTCCTTCATCGCACGTTGCTCGCTGCCGCCACCGCCCAGAACTCGAGCGTCCTGGTATCGGTACACACGGCATTGGCCGTGCTCCTCGCTCGCATGTCCGGTGAACCGGATGTAGTGATCGGTGCCCGCACCCCGGCCACGCGGGAGAACGTCGTCGCCCTTCGCGGCACGGTTCGTTCGACGGACACCTTCAGCGATATTGCGGCGCAACTTCGTGGCGTCGATGCCGCAGCCCTCGACCATGCCGACGTGTCGTTCCAGTCGGTGTCCGAGGCCCTCGGTGAACACGCAACGAGTAGTTCCGACCTCGTCAGAGTTCTGCTGTCCTTCGGTTGCTCCTACTCGCCCGAAGACCTCGGTCGGGCCGACCTGGTCGTGCACGTCGAAGAGACGTTCGACGCCTTGGGCGTCCCCGCCGGTCTGACCATCGAACTCGCCTACCGCGAACACTCGGCAACCGAGGAAACCATCGCGGCACATGCCCAGCGCCTGATCCGGTTGCTCACGGCATCGGCGCACACCCCGACAGCAATCACGGGCGACGTCGAGTTGTTGTCGGAGGCCGAGCGTGCGGTGTTGGTGCCGGTGCGTGGTGGTGTGTCGGTGGCGGGTCGGTTGTTGTCGGAGGTGTTTGCTTCGGCGGTTGCTGTTGCTGGTGTCGATGCTGTGGCGTTGGTGGCGGGTGATGTGTCGGTTTCGTATGGCGAGTTGGATGCTCGTTCGTCGGAGTTGGCTGGGTTGTTGGCCTCGCGTGGTGTGGGTGTGGGTTCGTTCGTGGCGTTGGGGTTGCGTCGTTCGGTGGAGTCGGTTGTTGCGGTGTGGGCGGTGGCGAAGTCCGGTGCTGCGTTCTTGCCGGTGGATCCGTCGTATCCGATCGATCGGGTGGCGCATATGCTTTCCGATTCCGGTGTTGTGGTGGGTGTGACCGTCTCGGAGTACGTCTCGGTGCTTTCCGAGGCTGGTGCGGGTGTGCAGTGGCTGTTGTTGGACGGCGAATCGGATTCTGCTGCAGATAATTTGGATTCTGTTGTGTTGCCTGTTCCGTCGCTCGATGATGCGGCGTACTTGATTTACACGTCCGGTTCGACGGGTGTGCCGAAGGGTGTTGTCGTCACCCACCGCGGGCTCGCGGACATGGCCACACTCGAGCGCGAACGCTTCGAAGTCGAAGTCGGTTCGCGTACACTGTCTTTCGCCTCGACGAGCTTCGATGCCTCGGTCCTCGAACTGATGTTGGCGTTCTGCGGCGGCGCGACGATGGTGATTGCGCCGACCGATGTATTCGGTGGCGCAGAATTGGCACACCTGCTGGCGGAGCAGTCGGTGACACATGCGTTCATCACCCCTGCTGCGTTGGCCTCGGTGGACCCGTCGAAGTTGACTGCTTTGACAGTGGTGGTGACCGGTGGCGACGCCTGCGGTTCGGAGTTGGTGGAGCGGTGGGCTCCCGGCCGGTCGATGTTCAACGCGTACGGTCCGACCGAGGCAACTGTGTTCTCGTCGGTCAGTGAGGCTATGTCCGTCGGTGAGCCGGTCACCATCGGTTCGCCGATTTCCGGGTCCGCGCAGCTCGTCCTGGACACGAGAATGCGTCCGGTTCCGGTGGGTGTTGCGGGTGAGCTGTATCTGGCGGGTCCCGGTTTGGCTCGTGGGTATCACGATCGGTTGGGTTTGACGGCGGAGCGTTTCGTTGCGGCTCCGTTCGGTGCTGGTGAGCGGATGTATCGCACCGGTGATGTGGTGCGCTGGAACAGCTCCGGTGCGCTCGAGTACGTCGGTCGTAGTGACTTCCAGGTGAAGGTGCGCGGTTTCCGTATCGAGCTCGGTGAGATCGATGCGGTCATCGCTGCGCTGCACGAGGTCGATTTCGTCACCACACTCGGTGTCGATGGGTCGGCGGGGAACACCGTGTTGGTCTCGTATGTGTTGCCGGTCGCCGGCCACGAGGTCGATACCGATGTGTTGCGTGAGCATGTGGCGGGTTCGCTGCCCGCGCACATGATTCCGTCTGCGTTCGTGGTGCTCGAGTCCATTCCGTTGACTCCGGCCGGCAAGCTGGACCGACGCGCACTCCCCACTCCCGAACTCGAACGCTCCACAGCGTACCGAGCGCCACGAACAGATCACGAGCATCGCATCGCTGCAGTGTTCGCAGAGCTCCTCGACGGTGGAGCCATCGGTATCGATGACAGCTTCTTCGAACTGGGTGGAAACTCCCTGGTGGCAACGCGAGTCATCGCGCGGGTCAACGCCGAACTGGGCTCCGGTCTGAGGGTTCTCGACCTCTTCGAAGCGCCCACGGTCGAAGCCCTCGCAGTTCGGGCCACAGACTCCGTTGGCTCTCCGACGCGTCCGGCTCTGGTGCCGATGGAGCGTCCGGATCGGGTGCCGTTGTCGCAGGCGCAGCAGCGGATGTGGTTCATCAATCAGTTCGATACGTCCTCGGCGGCGTACAACATTCCTCTTGCGGTGCAGTTGACCGGTGCACTCGACATCGCTGCCTTGGGTGCTGCGGTGTCCGATGTGGTTTCTCGGCACGAGAGTTTGCGGACGACGTTCCCGACGGTGGGGGAGTTGCCGCATCAGTTGATTCATCCAGCCGAGGTCGGAGTTTTCTCGTTCGATGTTGTCGAGGTCGAGTCCGCTGAGGTGTCGGCGCGGGTGTTGGCCGATGCCTCGCGTGGGTTCGATGTGACGGTGGATCGTCCGTTCCGGGCGTCGTTGTATCGGGTCGTCGATGCGGACTCGGAGTCGCTCGATCGGTTCGTGTTGGCGATCGTGGTGCATCACATCGCCGCTGATGGTGCGTCGATGGCGCCGTTGGCGGCGGATGTGATGGTGGCGTATTCGGCGCGGGTCTCCGGCAGTGCTCCGTCGTGGGCGCCGCTCGAGGTGCAGTACGCCGATTTCACGTTGTGGCAGCGGTCGTTGCTCGGTGACGAGGACGATCCGGAGTCGGTGGCGTCGAAGCAGTTGGCGTTCTGGTCGCAGACGTTGGCAGATGTGCCCGATGTGTTGCCGTTGCCGCTCGACCACCCACGACCCACCCAGCAAACTGTCGACGGCGCCACGACTCGATTCGAGATTCCGTCCGAGATTCGTGCGCAGCTCACGCGTTGCGCCGCTGCACACGATGCCACTCTGTTCATGGTCGTGCACTCTGCGCTCGCACTTCTCCTCTCTCGGCTCAGTGGCACCGAGGACATCACCGTCGGAACCCCCATCGCCGGCCGCGGTGAAGCAGGCCTGGACAACCTCGTCGGCATGTTCGTCGGCACCCTGGTGCTGCGCACCGAGGTCTCCCCGCACGAGTCCTTCACCGACCTCCTCGCCCGCACCCGCGCAACCGACCTCGCCGCCTTCGACAACACCGACATCCCCTTCGAGCGACTCGTCGACGCCTTCGCACCCACACGCTCGACCGACCACTCACCCCTGTTCCAAGTCCTCCTCGAATTCCAGAACAACACCACCGCACACCTCGAACTCCCCGGACTCGACGTCGATCTGACCGAGCTGGACACCAGCACCACCAAGTTCGATCTGCAGCTTCGCGTCGACGAACAGGTATCGGAATCCGGTGCCTCCAGTGCCGCGTTCACCTACGCGACGGCGTTGTTCGACGCGAGGACAATCGACCTTTTCGTCGACCGCTTCCTGCGGCTGCTGTCCTCGGTCGTCGAGGCTCCGTCGATACCTGTGCGCGAACTCAATATCTTGTCGGCGCAGGAACGCGCAACGGTTGTGCGAGTGTGGAATTCCACCGATCACGCCTTGCCGGGCGTAGTGGGTGAGGATCCGACTCTCGATTCTCTCTTCAGTCTGCAGGTCGCTCGCAGCCCGTACTCGATCGCGTTGGTGTTCGAGGACGAGCATGTCACCTACGGGGAACTCGATGAACGGGCGAATCAACTTGCACGGCACCTCGTGTCGTTGGGGGTGGGTCCGGAATCGCATGTGGGCCTCGCCATTCGGCGGTCCACCGACCTACTGGTCGGAATGTATGCGATTGTCAAGGCTGGCGCTGCATATGTTCCGATCGACCCGGATCACCCGATCGATCGGTCTGCGTATGTCATCGACAGCGCACAGCCCGTGTGCATTCTCACCACCAGCCGCGACTGGATCAATGTCCAGGTAGCAACCCCGGTGCTCGCCGTCGACCTCATCGACGTGTCCGATCGCGCAACCGAACCGCTCGCGTCCGATGAACGGCTCGGCGATCTCACCGGACGCAACACCGCATACGTCATCTACACCTCCGGTTCGACGGGTAGGCCGAAGGGCGTGGCCGTCACCCATGGAGCCATTGCGAACCGTCTGCTCTGGATGCAGGACGAGTACTCATTGGAACCGTCCGATACCGTGCTGCAGAAGACCCCAGCCACGTTCGACGTGTCGGTGTGGGAGTTCTTCTGGCCACTCCAGGTCGGTGCCAAGCTCGTCATCGCGGCGCCGGACGGGCATCGCGATCCGCAGTACCTGTCGCGGCTCATCCTCCGCGAGCACATCACGACGCTGCACTTCGTTCCGTCGATGCTGGCGGTATTCGTCGACGGCGCCCATGCCGGGGACTGCTTGTCGCTGCGGTTGGTGTTCTGTAGCGGCGAAGCATTGCCGCCGGCCACGGTGAACGCCTTCGCTGAGTTCTCCGACGCCGCCCTGCACAACCTGTACGGTCCTACCGAAGCGGCCGTGGACGTGACGTATTTCCACTGCGACGAACCGAACCTCACTGCCATCCCTATCGGTGCGCCGGTGTGGAACACACGCGTGTTCGTGCTCGATGCCTCGCTGAAGCCTGCACCGATCGGTGCACCCGGCGAGCTGTACCTTGCCGGCACACAGCTGGCACGGGGATACGTCGGACGCGGAGATCTCACCTCCGATCGTTTCGTTGCCGACCCGTACGGCGCACCCGGCGACCGCATGTACCGGACCGGTGACCTCGTCCGCTGGCGCGCCGACGGCAACCTCGAATACATCGGACGCACCGACTTCCAGGTCAAACTGCGAGGCCTGCGTATCGAGCTGGCAGAGGTGGAAGCAGCGCTCTTGCGTCACGAGAGCGTCACCCAGGCAATCGCTGTCGTGCACACCAATCCATCGACCGGTGAGATTCTCCTCGCGTATGTCGTTCCGAAGCGCGGAGTCTCCTTCGATTCGTCGACGGTTCTCGACTCGGTAGCGCAGTCGTTGCCTTCTTACATGGTGCCGTCCCTGATCGTCGAACTCGACGAGTTTCCTCTCAACGCCAGCGGCAAGTTGGACCGCAAGGCGCTGCCCGAGCCGACGTTCGCATCGACGGACGACGAGATAGTCGCTCCGTCGAATCCGATCGAGGAGATAATCGCCGCCCAGTTCGGTGCCCTCCTCGAAGCCGATCAGATCGGTGTCACGCAGAACTTCTTCGGTATCGGCGGCAATTCGCTGGTAGCCATGCGACTCGTTGCTCGCGTCAACTCGGCTCTCGGTTCCACGCTGACCGTCCGCGACCTCTTCGACGCCCCCTCGGTTCGCGCGCTGGCTGCAATCGTCGAATCGCAGGGAAATCGGACGGATCCGAAGCCGGCGCTCGTGCCTGCCGAACGCCCCGAGTCGATTCCTGTCTCACTCGCGCAGCAGCGTATGTGGTTCATCAACCAGTACGACACGACCTCTGCTGCATACAATGTGGCTTTCGCCATGCGGATGACAGGGCAGCTCGACATCGACGCGTTGCGCAGTGCAATGGGCGATGTGATCGACCGCCACGAATCGCTGCGAACTGTGTTCCCACTCACCGAGGACGGGCCGGTTCAGTCGATTCTGCCGGCGCACCAAGCGCTTCCAGTGCTCGAACCAGTCACGGCCGAGTCCGAGACACACATGCACGAGCTCGTCGCCGAGATCACCACCGCAGGATTCGACGTATCCAGTTCGGTTCCCGTGCGTGTGCGACTTGTCCAGCTCGGAACCGATGATCACGTTCTCGCCTTCGTCGTACACCACATTTCTTCCGACGGTTTCTCCACCGCGCCCCTCGCACGCGACCTGATCGTTGCCTACAGTGCGCGCACGCAGGGAGAGGCTCCGAACACGGCACCTCTAGCGGTCCAGTACGCCGACTACTCGCTGTGGCAGCGCAAGTTCCTGGGTTCGGAGTCCGACTCGTCCTCGCTGATGTCGACTCAGCTCGCGTTCTGGACCGATACGTTGTCCGGCGCTCCAGAGGTTCTCGAACTGCCCCTCGACCGACCGCGGCCTACCCAGGCTTCGTTCCGTGGCGCGACGGTACCGTTCGCGATCGACCCCGACGTGCACCAGCACATGGCCGAGCTTGCTGCAGAACGCGATTCGAGCGTGTTCATGATCGTGCACGCCTCGCTCGCCGTGCTGATGTCCAGGTTGTCCGCCTCCACCGACATTTCGATCGGTACCCCTATCGCCGGCCGCGGCGACGCATCGCTCGACGATCTGGTGGGGATGTTCGTCAACACCCTCGTACTGCGCACCGAGCTGGATCCTTCGGTGTCGTTCCTCGACTTGCTCGCGGACGTGCGGACCGCCGATCTCGCTGCCTTCACTCACTCCGACATACCGTTCGAGCGCATCGTCGACGCTCTCGACCCCGCCAGGTCGACGGCGTACACGCCACTGTTCCAGGTCATGCTCGAGTTCCAACAGACCGAGCCACCGAACATCGTGTTGCCGGGTCTCGATATCGAGGCAGTCGATCTTGCCAACGACACCAGCAATTTCGATCTACAGCTGACCATTTCGGAATCGTTCGACGACAACGGCGTTCAGGCCGGAGTCGAGGGTGTGTTCCGCTACGCCACCGACATCTTCGAACGATCCACCGTCGCCGCCTTCGCCGAGAGGTTCGCGACGATACTCGGCGCGGTGACATCGAGCCCGGCCACGGCAATCGGTGACATCGAACTGCTCTCGCCCGACGAGTACAGCGATCTGGCGCCGGTGCACGGCCCGGACTCGGCCCAGCAGCGGCTACTGCCGGACATCCTGAGCGACGCCGTCGCGCTGGCCGGTCGCGACGCGGATGCCCTGATCTTCGAAGACTCCGTCGTGAGCTACGGCGAACTGGATTCTCGTTCATCGCAATTGGCGCGCATGCTGGCCGACTTCGGTGTCGGCGCGGGAGACGTCGTCGCGCTGGCGCTGCCCCGTTCGCCGGAAACGATCGTTGCGATGTGGGCGTGTGCAAAAGCAGGTGCAGCGTTCCTGCCGGTGGACCCGACCTACCCGGCGGACCGCATCAAACACATGATCGTCGATTCCGGCGCGACACTGGGTCTGACGACGACATCCGACACCGCGGCACTGGCCGCACTGTCCGATGCGATCGCGTGGGTCGTGCTCGACGACGCACATTTCCAGCACACAGCTGCACAGTTCTCCGATGCACCGGTCACCGACGCCGACCGGGTCGAGTCACTGCGCATCGATGATGCCGCATACCTCATCTACACGTCCGGATCGACGGGACTGCCCAAGGGCGTCGTCGTCACCCACCGCGGCTTGGCCAACCTCGCCGCCGAGGAACGAACTCGCTTCGACGTCACGCCTGGCTCACGAACCCTCGCGTTCGCGTCCCCGAGCTTCGATGCCTCGATCCTCGAATTCATGCTTGCCTTCGGCGCAGCAGCAACGATGGTCATTGCTCCGCCTGCCCTGTACGGCGGCCCGGAACTCGCTCGTTTGATCGCCGTCTGCAAGGTCACCCATGCATTCGTCACACCGGCCGCACTTGCATCCGTCGATCCTGCCGGCTTGTCCACGCTGAAGGTGATCGCCACAGGAGGCGACGCATGTCCACCCGAACTGGTGACCAGGTGGGCACCCGGCCGAAAGATGTTCAACGCGTACGGCCCCACCGAAGCAACGATCTTCTCCTCGATCAGCAACGAGCTGATCGCCGGCGCACCGGTCGACATCGGATCGCCCACCATCGGATTCGCTGAGGTCGTCCTCGACTCCCGTCTACGTCCGGTGCCCGTCGGGGTTCCGGGTGAGCTCTATCTCGCGGGCCCCGGTCTTGCACGTGGCTACCACGGACGCTTGGCTCTCACGGCCGAGAGATTCGTGGCAGATCCGTTCGGTGAACCCGGCAGCCGGATGTATCGCACCGGCGACGTAGTCCGGTGGACCCGGTCCGGGGCACTCGAGTTCGTCGGGCGAAGCGACTCGCAAGTGAAGGTTCGTGGGTTCCGCATCGAACTCGGTGAGATAGACAGCGTTCTCACAGCGCACCCCGACGTCGCATTCGTGACCAGCGCTGGTGCCAAGGGCCCCGCGGGCAATACAATCCTCGTCGCCTACGTGGTGCCCACACCGGGTTCCGTGGTGGATCCGCAGCAGTTGAGCGAGTTCGTGGCACAGTCGTTGCCGTCACACATGGTTCCGACGACTTTCGTCGCGCTGGATTCCATTCCGCTCACCCCAGCAGGAAAGCTGGACCGCCGGGCGCTACCGGAGCCGTCCTTCGACCACCGGCCCGTGTCCTCGCGAGACGCGGAATCTCCTGTGGAGAAGCAGCTGGCCGCTCTGTTCTGCGAGGTTCTCCGACTCGACCATGTCGGCGTGGAGGATTCGTTCTTCGCGCTCGGCGGCGACAGCATCATGTCGATTCAGCTGGTGTCCCGAGCCAAGGCAGCAGGACTGGTCCTCACACCGCGGGACGTGTTCGAGCGCAAGACCGTTGCCGCTCTCGCCGAGGTCGCGCTCGCCTCGGAGGGTGCCGCAGTCACCGTCCTGGACGAGTTGTCTGGAGGCGGCGTCGGTGACGTCCCGCTCACGCCCATCGTCGCGTGGATGATCGACCGTACCCACGTCTTCGACCGATTCACGCAGACTGCCCTGCTGACGCTGCCCGGCGACATCACCCGGCCGATTCTCGAACGCACGGTTCAATCCGTCCTCGATCATCACGACATGCTGCGAGCACGCCTGCGGCAGGACGGGGATGTCTGGACCATGGACGTCGAACCGGCAGGCTCGGTTGCTGCGGCTGCGGTCCTACACCACATCGATGTCGAGTCCACCTCGGGTCCCGAGTTCTCGTCGACGGCCGCGGCCGAACTCGACAGGGCTTCGCAGCGACTCAGTCCGTCCACGGGTGTGATGATCCAGTTCGTCTGGTTCGATGCCGGCGTCGAGCCGGGACGTCTCCTGATCGTGGCGCATCACCTCGTCGTCGACGGGGTGTCCTGGCGCATTCTCGTACCGGATCTTGCGACAGCATGGTCGCAGATCAGTGCAGGTGACGACGCCGTATTGCTGCCAGTGGGCACATCCATGCGCCGCTGGGCTCACGGGTTGCATGAGGTGGCCACAGAGCGCCGTGACGAGTTGCCGATGTGGGAGCACACTCTCGCCGGCACCGACCCCCTGATCGGCGCCCGCAGCCTCGATCCCGCAATGGATGTCTATTCCACTGTCGATCGTGTCGAGGTTCATGTTCCCTCCGACGTCACCGAGCATCTGCTGACCACCGTTCCGGAGGTCTTTCACGGCAGCGTCAACGACGGACTGATGGCGGGGCTGGCGCTCGCCATCGCTGCTTGGCGTCGCACTCACGGAGTCGTCACCGAGGACTCTCTCGTCAGCCTGGAAGCGCACGGACGCGAGGACCAGGTGGTGCCCGGCGCCGATCTGGCACGCACGATCGGATGGTTCACCACCATCTACCCGGTTCGGGTCGATCTCCGCGGTATCGACATCGACGACGCTCTCGCCGGTGGCGAGGCCGCCGGCGCCTTGATCAAGTCGGTCAAGGAGCGACTGCTCAGCGTTCCCGACCACGGCATCGGTTACGGTCTGCTCCGGTATCTCGATGCCGAATCTCGGAATGCGCTCTCGCAGTACAGCAGTCCGCAGATCAGCTTCAACTACCTTGGGCGCTACAGCGCCGGCATCCCGGACAACCTGCGGGACGTCGGTTGGTTGCCGGTGGACGACGACGAGATCGGTGACGTCCAGAATCGGGACCTACCGGTGTCGGCGGTACTCGACATCAACGCGGTGACCACCGGTGGTAGCGACGGCGCCGTGCTCGAGGCAACGTTCGCGTTCCCGACGGGCGTACTCGATCGCGCCGACGTCGAAGAGTTGACCACGCTCTGGGTCGCAGCTCTGTCGAGCCTGGCAGAGCACGCGAATACCTCTGCTGCAGGCGGATTCACCCCGTCCGATCTCGAGTTGGTTTCCCTCGACCAGCACTCCATCGACGACATCGAACGTCGCTACCCGACTCTGAGTGACATCTGGTCGATGTCGCCGCTGCAGTCAGGGATGCTCTTCCACGCGGAACTGTCGGATCAGACCGTGGACGCGTACATCGTGCAACTGGTCATGGAACTGACAGGTACGGTCGACGCCGCCCGACTGCATCGTGCCGCGCAAACCCTCCTGGACCGCCATTCGAACTTGCGGACCGCTTTCGTGCACAACCTCGAAGGCGACTCCGTTCAGGTAGTCCAGCGATCGGTACGAGTCCCGTGGCTCGAGCATGACCTGACACAGCTGAGTCAGGCCGATGCGCAGGTCGAACTCGACGCCCTGATGGCCGTAGACCGATCCACCCGATTCAACATGGCGCAGGCACCGCTGCTGCGATTCACCTTCATTGCGGTCGGCGAGGCACGGTGGCGTCTCGTCTTGACCAACCATCACATCCTGATCGACGGTTGGTCGACTCCGCTCATCATCCGGGAACTGCTCACGCTGTATGCGACGGACAGCGACGATTCCGTGTTGCCGCGGGTGCCTGCCTACCGTGACTATCTCGCGTGGATGGCCAGGCGCGACACCGCCGGAGCGCGGACGGCATGGGTCGAGGCGTTGTCCGGGTTGCCGGAACCGACTCTGCTCACGCCGGTCGAAAGCCGCCGCCAGGAATCCACCATCGCCGGAATCGACCGGACCTCGCTGGAGCCATCGGACACTGCGCGACTCCGTACAGTCGCCCGCGAGCGCGGTGTCACCGTGAACACGCTCGTTCAGGCCGCATGGGGAACCGTCCTGGCCACACTGACCGGACGCTCCGATGTCCTGTTCGGGGCGACCGTGTCGGGCCGACCACCCGAGATCAACGACATCGAGCAGATGATCGGTCTGTTCATCAACACCCTGCCGGTGCGTGTCACCGTGGACCCGCACGAAACGCTGGGCGAGTTCATCGAGCGGCTTCAGGCCGAGCAGGCTCATCTGTTGGACTACCACTACCTCGGGCTGACCGAGATTCAGCGCGCGGTGGGACCGGCCGTCGCATTCGATACGTTGACCGTGTTCGAGTCCTACCCGATCGATCGCGCCGGCTTCTCGGACCAGACGGATATCGCCGGGCTGCGCGTGGCCGACATCATCGACGGCAGCGATACTGCGCAGTACCCGCTGACCCTGGTGGCGATGGTCGACGAACGTCTGCACATCGAGGCCAAGTACCTGCCGGAACTGTTCCAGTCCAGCGAGATCGAGACCATTCTCGCGCGCATCGTGCGCGTCCTCGAAGCTTTTGCGACGCAACCGGATCTCAGGGTCGGCCAGCTCGAGTTGTTGTCGGAGGCCGAGCATGCGGTGTTGGTGCCGGTGCGTGGTGGTGTGTCGGTGGCGGGTCGGTTGTTGTCGGAGGTGTTTGCTTCGGCGGTTGCTGTTGCTGGTGTCGATGCTGTGGCGTTGGTGGCGGGTGATGTGTCGGTTTCGTATGGCGAGTTGGATGCTCGTTCGTCGGAGTTGGCTGGGTTGTTGGCCTCGCGTGGTGTGGGTGTGGGTTCGTTCGTGGCGTTGGGGTTGCGTCGTTCGGTGGAGTCGGTTGTTGCGGTGTGGGCGGTGGCGAAGTCCGGTGCTGCGTTCTTGCCGGTGGATCCGTCGTATCCGATCGATCGTGTGGCGCATATGCTTTCCGATTCCGGTGTTGTGGTGGGTGTGACCGTCTCGGAGTACGTCTCGGTGCTTTCCGAGGCTGGTCCGGGTGTGCAGTGGCTGTTGTTGGACGGCGAATCGGATTCTGCTGCAGCTGATCTGGATTCTGTTGTGTTGCCTGTTCCGTCGCTCGATGATGCGGCGTACTTGATTTACACGTCCGGTTCGACGGGTGTGCCGAAGGGTGTTGTCGTCACCCACCGCGGGCTTGCGAACTTCGCGGAGGAGGAGCGAGACCGGTTCGGTGTGACAACCGATGCACGTGTGCTCGCGTTTGCGTCGACGAGCTTCGATGCCTCGGTGCTCGAGATGGTGTTGGCGTTCTCCGGCGGGGCGAGGCTGGTGATTGCGCCGACCGATGTGTACGGCGGCGCAGAATTGGCGCACCTGCTGGGGGAGCAGTCGGTGACACATGCGTTCATCACCCCTGCTGCGTTGGCCTCGGTGGACCCGTCGGGTCTCGATGAGTTGCAGGTCGTCGTGACTGGCGGCGACGCATCAGGTCCGGAGTTGGTGGATCGCTGGGCTCCCGGCCGGTCGATGTTCAACGCGTACGGCCCGACCGAGGCAACCGTGTTCGCCACGCTGAGCGCCCCCATGTCGCCTGGCGTCCCGATCGCCATCGGCGAACCGCTGCGCGGTTTCTCCACGGTCGTGCTGGACACCCGTTTGCGTCCGGTTCCGGTGGGTGTTGCGGGTGAGCTGTATCTGGCGGGTCCCGGTTTGGCTCGTGGGTATCACGATCGGTTGGGTTTGACGGCGGAGCGTTTCGTTGCGGCTCCGTTCGGTGCTGGTGAGCGGATGTATCGCACCGGTGATGTGGTGCGCTGGAACAGCTCCGGTGCGCTCGAGTACGTCGGTCGTAGTGACTTCCAGGTGAAGGTGCGCGGTTTCCGTATCGAGCTCGGTGAGATCGATGCGGTCATCGCTGCGCTGCACGAGGTCGATTTCGTCACCACACTCGGTGTCGATGGGTCGGCGGGGAACGCCGTGTTGGTCTCGTATGTGTTGCCGGTCGCCGGCCACGAGGTCGATACCGATGTGTTGCGTGAGCATGTGGCGGGTTCGCTGCCCGCGCACATGATTCCGTCTGCGTTCGTGGTGCTCGAGTCCATTCCGTTGACTCCGGCCGGCAAGCTGGACCGACGCGCACTCCCGATCCCGGAACTCACCGGCGGGGCTGAGCGACGCGAGCCGACCACCGACACCGAACGTGTAGTTGCAGAGGTGTTCGCGGAGGTACTCGGCATCGAGTCCATCGGCCTGGACGACAACTTCTTCGACCTGGGCGGTGACTCCCTCAGTGCCACCCGGGTGACCTCGCGGGTGAACTCTGCCCTTGGCTCGTCGATCACGGTGCGCGCGTTGTTCGAAGCCCCTACGGTGGCAACGCTCGCCGCCCGAAGCGTGGGCCAGCCCGCCGACGCCAACCGTCCGGCTCTGGTGCCGATGGAGCGTCCGGATCGGGTGCCGTTGTCGCAGGCGCAGCAGCGGATGTGGTTCATCAATCAGTTCGATACGTCCTCGGCGGCGTACAACATTCCTCTTGCGGTGCAGTTGACCGGTGCACTCGACATCGCTGCCTTGGGTGCTGCGGTGTCCGATGTGGTTTCTCGGCACGAGAGTTTGCGGACGACGTTCCCGACGGTGGGGGAGTTGCCGCATCAGTTGATTCATCCGGCCGAGGTCGGAGTCTTCTCGTTCGATGTTGTCGAGGTCGAGTCCGCTGAGGTGTCGGCGCGGGTGTTGGCCGATGCCTCGCGTGGGTTCGATGTGACGGTGGATCGTCCGTTCCGGGCGTCGTTGTATCGGGTCGTCGATGCGGACTCGGAGTCGCTCGATCGGTTCGTGTTGGCGATCGTGGTGCATCACATCGCCGCTGATGGTGCGTCGATGGCGCCGTTGGCGGCGGATGTGATGGTGGCGTATTCGGCGCGGGTCTCCGGCAGTGCTCCGTCGTGGGCGCCGCTCGAGGTGCAGTACGCCGATTTCACGTTGTGGCAGCGGTCGTTGCTCGGTGACGAGGACGATCCGGAGTCGGTGGCGTCGAAGCAGTTGGCGTTCTGGTCGCAGACGTTGGCCGATGTGCCCGATGTGTTGCCGTTGCCGCTCGACCACCCACGACCCACCCAGCAATCGATGCGCGGCAAGTCCGTGTCGTTCCAGATCCCCGCCGAGGCGCACATCGCGCTGGCTCGCATTGCGCGGGAGCAGCACTCGACCATGTTCATGGCGATGCACGCCGTCTGGGCGATGTTGATGGCGCGGCTCAGTGGCACCGAGGACATCACCGTCGGAACCCCCATCGCCGGCCGCGGTGAAGCAGGCCTGGACAACCTCGTAGGCATGTTCGTCGGCACCCTGGTGCTGCGCACCGAGGTCTCCCCGCACGAGTCCTTCACCGACCTCCTCGCCCGCACCCGCGCAACCGACCTCGCCGCCTTCGACAACACCGACATCCCCTTCGAGCGACTCGTCGACGCCTTCGCACCCACACGCTCGACCGACCACTCACCCCTGTTCCAAGTCCTCCTCGAATTCCAGAACAACACCACCGCACACCTCGAACTCCCCGGACTCGACGTCCGAGGTCTCGAGTTCGACGCAGGCATCGCGAAGTTCGATCTGCAGCTGACCGTCGCCGAGAATCAAGCCGACAACGGCACTCCCGCAGGAATGTCCGTTGCCATCACCTACGCCACGGACCTGTTCGAGGAGTCGACGGTCCGCGAATTCGCCGATCGCTTCATCGCACTCGTAGACGCAGTGACATCGAATCCCGACGCAGCCGTCGGGGACATCGATGTACTGTTCGCAGCCGAGCTCGAAGCAATGCAGTCGCAGTGGAACCACCCGGGTACGACACCGGCGGCGGATACCCTGGTCGCCCGGTTCGAGTCAGCTGCAGCGCGGTTCTCGGAATCCACCGCGGTTACGTACGGCGACGAGTCTCTCACCTACGCCGAACTCAATGCGCGTGCCAATCAGCTTGCACGCATGCTCGTCTCGGTAGGCGTCGGACCGGAAAGCCTCGTTGCCGTGGCGATGCCGCGCAACGCACAGCTCGTCGTCGCTCTTCTCGCCGTACTCAAGGCCGGTGGCGGCTACCTCCCTGTCGACGTCACCTATCCGACAGACCGCCTGGCGTTCATGCTCGAGGACGCGCAACCGGTCTGTGTCGTGTCCACGGTGGCGGACGCAGCCTCGGTGCCGGCCGGAGATCTCGTGCAGATCCTCCTCGACGAGCCCCACACGGCCGAGGCTGTGGACGGACTCGCCTCGACCGACCTGACTCCGGCGGACCGACACGGTGACGCCGGCGCCGAATCCATCGCCTACGTCATCTACACCTCGGGAAGCACCGGTCGCCCCAAGGGCGTTCAGGTCAGCCACGCAACGGTCGCCACGCTGTTCGAGAACACCGTCGACAAATTCGAATTCGACGAGTCCGACGTGTGGACGATGTTCCACTCCTACGCATTCGACTTCTCGGTGTGGGAGCTGTGGGGACCACTGCTCTACGGCGGCAAGCTCGTCGTCGTCGACTACTACACGGCACGCTCGCCGGAGTTGTTCCGTGAGCTTCTCGTGGCCGAGCAGGTTACCGTGCTCAACCAGACGCCGACGGCGTTCTACCAGTTCGCCGAGGCCGACCGACACGCGCCTGCCGAGGCCGATCGTCTCGCCCTGCGCTACGTGATCTTCGGCGGTGAAGCGCTCGATCTAGGCCAGCTCGGACGCTGGTACACCCGTCACGCCGAGGACGCTCCGACGCTGGTGAACATGTACGGCATCACCGAAACCACGGTGCATGTCAGCTACCTGCCGCTCACCGCTGAGTTCGCGGCGTCGGCGTCGGCGTCCGTCATCGGGCAGGCAATTCCGGGGCTGACCGTCTCCGTCCGCGACAACCGGCTGCGGCTGGTTCCTCCCGGCGTCATCGGCGAGATGTACGTCTCGGGTGGCCAACTCTCGCGCGGATACCTCGGCCGCACCGGACTGACCTCGACGCGCTTCGTCGCCGATCCGGATGCGAACGGCACACGGATGTATCGGACCGGTGACACCGCACGCTGGAACCGCGACGGACAACTCGAATACCTCGGTCGCAGCGATATGCAGGTCCAGCTACACGGATTCCGCATCGAGCTGGGCGAGATCGAGTCGGCGCTGCTCGGATGCGACGGTGTCGCGCAGTCTGTCGTGTCGGTGCGAGACGACGGTGCCGGTGAGAGACTCGTCGGTTACCTCGTTCCCGAGGCGGGCCGCACTCTCGATACCACCGCGGTCCTCGACGAAGTCAGTGCGTCGTTGACGGCGTACATGGTGCCGGCCGCGCTGGTGGTACTCGCCGAGCTACCGCTGACCGCCAACGGCAAACTCGACCGCAAAGCTCTGCCCGCACCGGACTTCTCGGCTCGGGTGACGCAGAGCCGTCAACCTGCCAGTGCTGTCGAGGAAGCCCTTGCCGCACTGTTCGCCGAGGTGCTCGGCCTCGACAAGGTCGGCGTGGACGATTCGTTCTTCGCGCTCGGCGGCGACAGCATCATGTCGATTCAGCTGGTGTCGAGGGCGAAAGCTGCGGGCCTCGCCATCGCGCCACGTGATGTCTTCGAACGCAAGACCGTGGCAGGCCTCGCCGAGGTCGTCGCCATGGCCGAGGACACCGTGGCAGTGGTCCTCGAAGAGTTGACCGGCGGGGGAGTCGGCGAACTGCCGTTGACCCCCATCGTCCAGTGGATGCTCGAGCGCAGCGAATCCTTCGGCCGCTACACCCAAACCGCGCTTCTCCAGTTGCCGACCGGTATCGAATCGCATGTACTCGAACAGACGATCCAGGCCGTTCTCGACACGCACGACATGTTCCGGGCACAGCTCCATCTGGACGAGCACGGTCAGTGGGTCGAGACCGTTGCTCCGACGGGAACGGTGTCCGCAGCCTCGGTGCTGCATCACGTCAGCGTCGACGACGTCGCCGGTGACGAGTTCTCGGCGCGCGCCGCCGCGGAACTCGACGCGGCGGCCGACCGTCTCGACCCCTCGACCGGCCGCATGATCGAGATGGTCTGGTTCGAGGCGCCGTCGGGTTCCGGTCGATTGCTGATCGTCGCCCACCACCTCGTCATCGACGGCGTCTCCTGGCGAATTCTCGTGCCGGATCTCGCCACGGCGTGGTCGCAGATCGTCGCCGGTGCGCAACCGACACTGGCCGAAACCGGAACATCCATGCGCCGCTGGGCAACCGGCCTGGTGGAGGTCGCGGCCGATCGCAGCGACGAGCTGGCCCTGTGGACCGACATGCTCTCGGGAGTGGACCCGGTCATCGGCTCGCGCGCTCTCGATCCCACAATCGACGTCGATGCCACGGTGGAGCGAATCAGGACGTCGTTGCCGGTCGAGGTGACCGAGCGACTCCTCACGACTGTCCCCGAGAAGTTCCACGGCAGCGTCAACGACGGATTGCTGGCCGGACTTGCTGTGGCGTTGACCGCCTGGCGCCGTGAGCGTGGAAGCGACGTCGACTCCGCGCTGGTCAGCCTCGAAGGTCACGGACGCGAGGACGCCGTCGTGCCCGGTGCGGACCTCTCGCGAACAGTCGGCTGGTTCACCACCATCTTCCCGGTACGCCTGGACATCTCCGGCATCGATATCGACGACGCGCTGCGCGGCGGGCGAGCAGCCGGCGAGACCGTCAAGGCCGTCAAGGAACAGTTGCTGGCCATCCCCGATCACGGGATCGGGTACGGACTTTCGCGGTACCTGACCGAGGAGGGCCGCTCGGTACTCGGCGGCTTTGCGCGCCCACAGGTGAGCTTCAACTACCTCGGTCGCTTCGCCACCGGATCGTCCGAGGGTATGGACGATGTCGGTTGGATCCCGGTATCGGACTCCACACTCGGCGACGCCCAGAACCCGGACATGCCGGTTCCGGCGTTGCTCGATATCAATGCCGTCACCAACACGACCTCGGCGGGCCCGGTTCTCGACGCCACGTTCGCCTTCCCGACGGGTGTGCTCACCGCGTCCGAGGTCGATCGCCTGGTCGAACTGTGGGTCTCGGCGATGACTGCACTGACCGAGCACACGGACGCGCCGGAGGCGGGTGGCTACACGCCTTCCGACCTCGACCTCGTGGCCATCGACCAACAGACCATCTCCTCCCTCGAGGAGCAGTTCCCGCGCCTCGACGACGTGTGGTCGATGTCGCCGCTGCAGGCCGGCCTGCTGTTCCACGCGCGCTTGGCGGGCGAGGTGGACGAGCAGATCGATCTCGGGGCCGGGGAAGACGGCGTCGATGCGTACATGGTGCAACTCGGGCTGGAGCTGCGCGGTGTCGTGGACGCGCAGCGGTTGCGGGCTGCCGCTCAGACGCTGCTCGATCGCCATCCCAATCTCCGGGCTGCGTTCGTCTCGGGCGCCAACGGTGAATCGCTGCAGGTCGTCCAGACAGGCGTCGAGGTTCCCTGGTCGGATGTGGACCTTCGCGGAGAACCCGACGTAGAGGCTGCCCTCGAGGCTGTTCTCGAGGCCGATCGGGCGGCACGGTTCGTATTGGACCGCGCTCCGCTGCTGCGATTCACGCTCATTACCAAGGCCGACGGCGAGTGGCGCCTGTTGATGACCAACCACCACATCCTGCTCGACGGTTGGTCCACACCGCTGCTCATCAAGGAACTGCTGACGCTGTACGCGACGGCGGGCGATGATTCGATGCTGCCGCGCGTTCCCGCATACCGCGATTATCTTGCGTGGATGCATCGGCGCGACGCCGAACTCTCCCGCGCCGAATGGGTCAGAGCACTGTCCGGCGTCGAAGAGCCGACCCTGCTGTCGGACGGTGATCGTGGACGCCAACTGTCGACCAGCTCGGTCGAGACGACGTACTCGCTTTCTCGAGAGGTGACCGCATCGCTGCGTGATCTGGCGGCGCAGCGCGGGTCGACTCTCAACACGGTTGTGCAGAGCGCCTGGGGCGTTGTGCTTTCGGCTCTGACCGGACGCGCTGACGTCGTGTTCGGTGCGACCGTCTCGGGCCGCCCGCCGGAGGTTCCGGGTATCGAGTCGATGATCGGTTTGTTCATCAACACGCTGCCGGTTCGGATCAGTCTGGATCCAGCCGAGCCCATCGGCGATCTCGTCGATCGGGTACAGGCAGAGCAGGCGTCGCTACTCGATCACCACTACCTCGGTCTGACGGACATCCAACGCGCCGCGGGCAACGGCGTCTCGTTCGACACCCTGACCGTGTTCGAGTCGTACCCGGTCGATCGGGCCGGACTGTCCGAGGAGACGGATATCGCCGGCCTCAAAGTCGCCGACGTTCTGGGCACCGACGCGGCGCACTACCCGTTGACTCTGGTGGCGTCGGTGGACGATCAGCTGCACCTCAAGGCGAAGTACTTGCCGGATCTGTTTTCGCAGAATGAGATCGAGCGCATCATTGGGCGAGTGGTACGCGTCCTCGATGCCGTGGTTGCCGACGACCGCACACCGTTGGCGCAGGTCGACCTGCTCGGCGAAACAGAACGCGCTGATCTCGCGCCGGTGCGCGGACGGGAAGGTGGATCGACCCGGCTCCTGGCCCACGTCTTCGAGAGCGCAGCGCTCGCATCCGCGGGTCGAATCGCTCTGCGCTTGGGCGAGGAGTCGATCAGCTACGACGAACTCGATCGTCGCTCGAGCCGACTGGCGCGTGTGCTGTTGGCGCGCGGTGTGTCGGCAGAATCCTTCGTCGCACTCGGGCTCGCTCGCTCGATCGAATCAGTCGTGTCGGTGTGGGCGGTCGCCAAGACCGGAGCAGCGTTCGTGCCGATCGACCCGGGATACCCGCGGGACCGCATCGAGCACATGGTCGACGACTCCGGCGCACAGTTCGGCATCACGGTCAGCAATCATGTCGATGCGCTGCCACGGACACTGTCGGCCGGTGAAGCCTGGATCGTGCTCGACGACCCGGCCACCGCGCACGAACTCTCCGAGGTCTCGGCGCAGCCACTCTCCGAGGACGAACGAGTAGCCGGTGTCGGTCTGGACAGTGCGGCGTACGCGATATACACATCGGGATCGACTGGTTTGCCCAAGGGCGTCGTCGTCACGCACACCGGCCTCGAGAACTTCGCGAACGAACAGGCCGAGCGTTACCAGATCACGCCCGATTCCCGAACGCTGCATGTGTCCTCGCCGAGCTTCGACGCTTCGGTGCTCGAATACCTGCTCGCATTCGGCGTGGGCGCAACGATGGTCATCGTTCCGCCCACCGTGTACGGCGGCGACGAACTCCGCGAGATCCTGCTCGAGGAGGAGGTCACGCACGCATTCATTACCCCATCCGCGCTGGCTTCGGTCGATCCGTCGGGACTGGACGCCTTCCAACACGTCGTCGTCGGCGGCGAGGCGGTACCGGCAGAGTTGGTGTCCCGGTGGGCGCCGGGGCGGAATCTGTACAACGGTTACGGTCCGACGGAGGCGACGATCATGTCGAACATCTCCGATCCGCTCGTCGCCGGGTCGTCGTTGACCATCGGTGGGCCGGTCAGAGGTGTCCACGAAGTGGTTCTGGACGCTCGGATGCAACCGGTTCCCGTGGGTGTGCAGGGCGAGCTCTACCTCGCCGGTGCCGGATTGGCCCGGGGATATCACGCTCGGCCTTCGCTCACGTCGGAGCGGTTCGTCGCAGATCCGTTCGGAGCGCCGGGCGGACGGATGTATCGCACGGGTGACGTAGTTCGATGGACCGAGGACCATACCGTCGAGTACATCGGCCGCAGCGACTTCCAGGTCAAGGTCCGTGGATTCCGCATCGAGCTCGGAGAGATCGACGCGGTGCTGGCAGTGCATCACTCGGTCGACTTCGCCGTTACAGTCGGTGCCCAATCGCCTAGCGGCGCAACTGTTCTCGTGTCATATGTACGTGCCGCCAACGCTGGCGCGAGCATCGACCTGGGCGAGCTGACTGCGCATGCCGCAGCCAGCCTGCCGGGCCATATGGTGCCCTCCGAAATCGTCCAACTCGACGAGATCCCGCTGACTCCCGTCGGCAAACTCGATCGTCGCGCACTCCCAGCACCGGAATTCGGTTCGAGCGCAGGAGAATACGTTGCTCCGCGCACTGCTGCCGAGTCCGCTGTCGCCGAGGTCTTCGCCGAGACACTCGGCGTCGAGCAGGTGGGCGCACTCGATCACTTCTTCGACCGCGGCGGCGATTCACTGTCCGCCACGCGCGTCATCGCGCGGGTCAACTCTGTGCTCGGCACCAGTCTCGGTGTTCGCGCCATCTTCGAGGCACCTACCGTTGCGGGGCTGGCGGCTCTCGTCGGCAGTTCGACGGCGGCTGGGGCGACATCCGGTTCCGCCCGACCGGCGCTACGCGCCGACGCAAGGCCGGAGCGCATTCCGCTCTCGCTCGCGCAGCAGCGTATGTGGTTCATCAACCGGTTCGATCCCGCGTCGCCCGCGTACAACGTGCCGCTCGTGGTGTCGCTGACCGGAACTCTCGATGTGTCTGCGCTGCGGTCGGCGGTGGCCGATCTCCTCGATCGCCACGAGTCTCTGCGCACGACGTTCCCATCCAACGGCGACGTTCCAGAGCAGCACATTCACGAGGCATCGGAGGTCATCCCCGACGTCGAGGTCGTGACGATCGACGACGCCGATCTACTCGGCTCCATCGGACGTTTCGCCGGCCGTGGATTCGACGTGACGAACGAGATCCCGATTCGACTCGCGTTGTACCGGGTGGGCGACGCGGACGAGACCAGGCACGTGCTCGCTGTGGTGGTTCATCACATCGCCGCGGACGGCGCCTCGATGGCTCCGCTGGCACGTGATGTGATGATCGCCTACTCCGCTCGCATCGCGGACACTGCGCCCGCGTGGCAGCCACTTGCCGTGCAGTACGCCGACTACACGCTGTGGCAGCGATCGCTCCTCGGCCGCGAGGACGATCACGAGAGCCTGGCCGGACGTCAGCTGCACTACTGGCAGACCTCGCTGCGCGGCGTGCCCGACCTGTTGCCATTGCCGACGGACCGACAGCGACCGACTACGCAGGATTTCCGCGGCGCTCGGGTGAAGTTCGAGATGAATGCGGATCTTCATCGCCGACTCGTCGAGTTCACACGCACTCGCAGCGCGACGATGTTCATGCTCGTGCACAGCGCGTTCGCCGCGACGCTGGCGAGACTGAGCGGGACCGATGACATCGCCATCACGACACCGGTGGCGGGTCGCGGAGAGGCCGCGCTCGACGATCTGATCGGCATGTTCGTCAATACCCTGGTGTTGCGCACCGTCGTGGACGGGGCCGAGAGCTTCGAGTCGTTGCTCGCTCGTGTGGTCGACGCCGATCTCGAAGCGTTCGACAACACCGACATTCCCTTCGAACGGGTTGTCGAGGTGGTCAATCCGCCGCGGTCGACGTCGTACGCACCGCTCTCACAGGTGGCGCTGTCGTTCCAGAACAACACGAAGGCTCGTCTCGAGTTGCCGGATCTGACTGTCGAGGGATTCGACTTCGACGTCCCGGTCGCCAAACAGGACCTGCAGCTGTTGCTGTCGGAGAACTTCGACGAGGCCGGCGAGCCGGCAGGTATCGAAGGTGCCTTGGATTATGCAACGGCGCTGTTCGATCCATCGACGGTGCAGTCGTTCGCCGACCGATTCGTTCGAATCCTCAGTACTGTCGTTCTCGATCCGACATCCCCCGTGGGCGACGTCGACGTGCTCGGCGCCGACGAGCTCACGGTTCTGGCACCGGCTCGCGGCGAGGAGGGGAATGCGCCGCACACGTGGCCGCACATCCTGGCGATCGCCGCTGCCGCCAACCCCGACGGCATTGCCGTCGAGTTCGGCGACGTCGGTCTGACGTATCGAGACCTCGACGCGTGGTCGACACGGATCGCACGCATGTTGATCGATTTCGGGGTCGGGCCCGAGACGTTCGTCGCGCTCGCGCTCCCGCGGTCGATCGAGTCGATTCTGTCGATCTGGTCGGTGGCGAAAACCGGTGCAGCATTCCTTCCTGTGGATCCGAACTACCCGTCGGATCGCATCGCCCACATGCTCGACGACTCGCAGGCACCCATCGGACTGACCGTGCTCGATCACCGGGATTCGCTGCCCGACACAATCACCTGGCTGGTACTCGACGACGAGGATTTCACCAGGGACGTCAAGCGCTACCCGACCGACACGATCACCGACGCCGACCGCACGGCGACGTTGCACCTCGACCATCCCGCATACCTGATCTACACCTCGGGGTCCACGGGACGCCCGAAGGGGGTCGCAGTCCGACATCGCGGACTCGCCTATCTCGAGGACGAAGTGACGGCTCGGTTCCACCCGACGCGCGAGTCGAGGATCTCGCACCTCGCATCACCGAGCTTCGACGCGTCGATCTACGAACTGACGATGGCATTCGGTGTCGGCGCCACCGTGGTGGTCGTACCACCGGGCGTCTTCGGCGGCGATGAGTTGGCCGAGCTCCTCGAGCGGTCTCATGTCACGCATGCGTTCATGACGCCGGCAGCTCTCGCGTCCATCGACGGTCATCGGCTCCCCGACGTGGGAGTTCTCGCGTTGGGCGGCGAGGCATGCACGCCTGAGTTGGTCGGCCGATGGGCACCGGGCCGGATGATGTTCAACGGGTACGGACCGACAGAGACAACCATCCAGGCGAGCGTCAGTGACCCGCTGGCTCCGGGCAAGGTCGTCGACGTCGGACGTCCAGCCATCGGGTTCCGCTTCCTCGTTCTCGACGCCCGGCTGCGTCCGGTACCGGTGGGAGTGCCGGGCGAGCTGTACATCGCCGGACCGGGCACCGCACGCGGCTACCTGGACCGGTTCGCGTTGACCT
Organism: Rhodococcus sp. I2R; assembly: GCF_020889545.1. NCBI lineage: Bacteria > Bacillati > Actinomycetota > Actinomycetes > Mycobacteriales > Nocardiaceae > Rhodococcus > Rhodococcus sp. I2R. Next base: position 19,154 of record NZ_JAHUTG010000027.1, on the reverse strand, counting down.
CGGAGCGTTTCGTCGCCGACCCGTACGGCGAGCCGGGCGAACGCATGTACCGGACCGGCGACGTGGTGCGGTGGACCGCCGATCACACCATCGAGTTCGTCGGGCGCAGTGACTTCCAAGTCAAGGTTCGCGGTTTCCGAATCGAACTCGGCGAGATCGACTCCGTGCTCACCGACCACGACGCGCTGAGCTTCGCTGCGACAGTCGGGCACACAGCGCCGTCCGGGGACACCGTGCTCGTGTCTTACGTGCGAGTTGCCGAAGGTTGTTCGGTCGACTCCTCGGAGCTGACCGAGCATGTGGCCGCGGTGTTGCCGCGTCATATGGTGCCGACGGCGATCGTGATGCTCGACGAGATTCCGCTGACACCCGTCGGCAAGCTCGATCGCCGTGCATTGCCGGTACCGGAACTCGCCACCAGCACCGCGGCGTACCGCGCACCGTCCACCGCGACCGAGCACGCGGTCGTGGAAGTCTTCGCCGACATACTCGGAGTGGAACTGGTCGGCGTCGACGACAACTTCTTCGACCTGGGCGGTACCTCACTCGTCGCGACACGGGTGGTGCCCGCGCTCGAGACGGCCACCGGGGTGCGGGTGCCGTTGCAGTCGCTGTTCCTCGATCCGACGGCCGCAGGCTTGGCGGCGCGTATCGACGGTGGCGACGCGGACGCTGCGGCAGGTCTGACCAGCACCTTCGGGGTGGTGATTCCGCTTCGCGCGGAGGGTACGGCAAGTCCGCTGTTCTGCATTCATCCCGGAATCGGCTTGTCCTGGGGATATGCCGGCATCGTTCGCCACGTGGCCGAGGACCGGCCGGTGTACGGCATACAATTGCCGAGCATTTCCGAGGGTGGAACATTCGACTCGATCCAGGCTCTGGCGAGCCGGTATGCAGCAGAGATCCGCCGTGTGCAGCCGAATGGTCCGTACAACGTGCTCGGCTGGTCGCTGGGTGGGGCCATTGCACACGCGGTGGCGGTGGAGCTACGTCGGGCGGGTGAGAAGGTCGATTCGCTGACCATCATGGACAGTTATGTCGATAGTTCCGATGCAATGCCGCAGGGCAAGCTCAGTGTCGAGGAGCTACTGGCAGGGCTGGGCCTCGACGTCACCGGTGCGACCGGGGGAGCGCCGCTGACATACGAGGGCGCCGTCGAGTTGCTGGACACCTCGTTCGGGCAGCAGACGGGTCTGACGCCGGGGCATCTCGAACGCATCAACGATGGCTTCGCGAATTCGACGGCCATCATGAGCAGTTTCGAGCCCGACGTATTCGACGGCGATATTCTGTTCTTCGCGGCAGCAAAGGGGTCCGGCGACGGAATTAGGCGCGATCCGGAAAAATGGAATGAATTCGTGACCGGAAAGCTTGCGATTCGTTCGATCGATTGTGCGCACAATCAAATGATCGAACCCGAGGTTCTCGCCGAAATCGGAACCGCACTCGAGAACTATCTTTCGACATGATGTTTCTGCAATGTGAAACCGTCAGCCAGGGATATCATTGGCCTGAAAATGCACCTGTTCGTTCGCCTACGGTCTGGGGATGCCTGTGAGAAAAATGAAGTCAGTGACAACGATGGCAGCCACGGTGCTGGCGGCTGCCTCGGTGACCGTCGCAGTGGGTGGGGGAACCGCAGCTGCCGAGCCGGCAGAGTCGATCGGCTACCAGACCACCGTCGAACTGGACGGTTCGACGAAGACCGTGCTCGATGCAGGTGCGTTCCGCATCGACACCACAGCCGACACGGTCTCCGTCGTCGGTGATTCCGGGGCCGTGTTGGCAACACTGCCGCTGACCTACTCACTGAACGGCGCCACTTACTCCATCGCGCCGCTGCTCGAGGGCGATCGGGAATTGCTTCTGACACCTCAGCCCGCGGCGCTGCTCACCGAGGTCGCCGAACCTGTCAGCAAGCAGGCCGCATTCGACAACATGATCAACCAGCTCGCGATCGGCTACACCAACGGCGGTGCCATCGGCACAGCGGTCGGCGCTGGCTTGGGCTTCGCGATCGGATGTGTGTCGATCTTCCCGAACTTCATCTCCGGCTGCATCATTGGAACGGCTATCGGCGCGGTTGCAGGCACGATCATCGGTACTGCGAACGCCAACCCCGAGGTTCAGCCCGCAGTGTTCGAGTACTTCACCACGCCCTGACCGATCCCGTCGGTGTGTGAGCCGGAAGGACACCTCGGTGTCCTTCCGGCTCTCGCCGTTCTGTTGCTGGTTCTCGCGATCGCTAGTTGTCGCGGTTGCGCGCGCGCGTCGGTGCGGCGAGGGCTCGTCGCATCGAGACGGCCTTGACCATCGTCTCCTCGAATTCTTCTTCGGGATCCGACATTGCGACGATGGCACCGCCGACTCCGAAGGTCACCTCGTGCTCGGTGGCAACGATGGTGCGGATGACGATGGAGAAGTCGGCTGTTCCGGTGAGCGAGAAGTAGCCGATCGCCCCCGAATACACTCCGCGAGGGCCGTCTTCGAGTTTGTCGATGATGGCCATCGTACGGAGTTTGGGTGCACCGGTCATCGATCCGCCGGGAAATGCGGCGCTGATGCAGCCCACTGCGGACGCGTCGTCTCGAAGCCGTCCGCGGACCGTGGATACCAGCTGGTGCACGGGCGCGTAGGTCTCGACGTCGAACAATTTCGGCACGTGCACCGATCCCGGCACGCATACTCGCGCAAGGTCGTTGCGCACCAGGTCGACGATCATAAGATTTTCGGCTTTGTCTTTTTCGTTGCCGACCAGGTCAGCGCGAAGTTTCGCATCCTCTTCAGCTGTGGCGCCGCGGGGACGAGTGCCCTTGATCGGCTTGGATTCGACGACGCGGTCGGCGTCGATGCGCAAGAACCGCTCCGGTGATGCGCTGCAGATGGACAGGTCGGTGAAGCCCAGGTACGCGCTGTACGGTGTCGGATTGATCTCGCGCAGCGTCGAATACGTCGAGAACGCGTCGATGGATCCGGGGAAGGTGGCGGTGTTGGTCAAGCACACCTCGTAGGTTTCACCCGATCGGATCTCGGCAAGGCATTGCTCGATCAGCCCAAGGTACTTCTCACGCTCGTGTCGCAGCGGCAAGTCCGCCTCGAAATACGGTGCGAGAAGCGGCCTTTCCTGAGGAGGAGGCGCCTGAACGCCATCACGCATCGCCTCGAGCGAGTCGACGACGGTATCGAACCACGCTGCTGTCACCGGATCCGCATGATCGACGACAAGTGCCATGACATAACACGTTCCGGATTCGTGGTCGAACACGAGCGCGCGGTCGGCGAACACCATCGAGGCATCCGGCGTCGCTGCCGTGTGTACCAATTGCCCACCGACGTCCGCTTTCAGCTCGTAGCCGAGGTATCCCACGTAGCCCAGCGAGAACGCGAAGGGCAGATCATGGCGCGGGGGAGTGGCACGCTCCTTCAGCTGACGATCCAGGTAATCGAAGAACGTCGATTCCTCCGATACGAGGGAGCCGTCGGCGCGATGGATGTCCACACGCCTCTCGGCGACCCGATAGGTGACGTATTCCGCGAGCGGACCCGAGCAATCACCCATGATGGTGAAACGAGAGTTCGGTTCGACCGCCGCGCTCCCGTCGAGCCAGAAACTGTTCGGACCGGCAGCGAACAGCGTCCCGAACACCTGCTCTGTATCGAACTCACCGACAACAGAGCGTGTCTCGATGAAATACGGCGATTGCGACGGTGCGGGGCCGGCCGTCGAGGTCACTCTGGTCAGGTCACGAAAGTTCGACAGCAGCTCTCGACCGTACTCGGTGCTGATCGACTCGGGATGGAATTGCACGCCCCACATGGGTCGGCTGCGGTGCCGGACGGCCATGACGATGCCGTCCTCGGTCCACGCGCAGGGCTCGAGCTCGTCGGGCAAGGAGACTGCGGTGAGCGAGTGGTAGCGCACAACCGTATGCGGCGAAGGAATTCCCGCGAAAAGGTGTTCACCGGTGTGGGAGATTTCGGAGAGGCGGCCGTGCATCGGCACGGGGGCCAGATCCACGTTGCCCCCGAGCAGATGGCACATGGCCTGGTGCCCGAGGCACACACCCAGAATCGGAATATCTGTTTCCAGGATTGCGCGGGCGCTGATCCCCAGGTCGCGGGCTGTGCGAGGACTGCCAGGCCCCGGCGAGACGACGATGTTGTCGAAACTGTCGATATCGAGCGAAGCCCAGTCGACGTCGTTCGCAACCACAGTGGGTTCGACCCCGTTGACCTCGCACAGCAGGCTGTAGAGGTTGTAGGTGAATGAGTCGTAATTGTCGATGAGCAGCGTGCGTACAGCCATTACGGTCACCTACCTGCGATCGCCCGCGGTCGATTCAGCGTCGATAATGAGGTCCTCGACGCGGCATGCTTCGCCGATGAGGAGGTCGTAGAGCGCAGCGAGGAAGTCTTCGGACATGTTGTGAGCGCGGGCGAATTCGCGCGCACGCTCCTGTACCACCCCGACCCGTCCGGGCTGCATCATGGGAATGTCGAACTCACGCTTGACCGACGCCACACGTGTGCAGACGTCGATTCTCTCGCGGACGCTCTCGAGCAAACGACGATCGATGGCGTCTAGCTCTCGGCGCAGGGAGGACAACTGATTCTCGGACTGTTCGCTCATGTGCAGTGGCCCCCTCGTTGTGCAATCCACATAGTGCTTGTCGTGCTCAAAGGTGCTGACGAATTCATCGCATGTTCACGGTGAATTGTTACCAAACGTGCCCACCGAACATGATCCACAATAGTTGCATTGAGACCCCACCTTCGTCATCTCGACGAAGGGCTTTGCACAATTTTTTTTACGGCACCGTCTGCCGCATTGAAAAAGGAACCGGAAGTTCGAAAAGGAATAAAAAACTGCGCCGGACGATTGTTTCAATCGTCCGGCGCAGTCGTGAAGTCGGCGGGGTTCAGGCTCCGCGCCGCTTGACCTTCAGCAGGTCCATTCTTTCCTTGAGCAGTTCTTCGAGCTCCTCGACCGAACGTCGTTCGAGCAGCATGTCCCAGTGGGTACGCGGAGGCTTGACTTTCTTCGCTTCCGGCGCGGTGCCCTCGATCAGTGAGCCCTCGAGGCCGTTGCGGCACTGCCAGGTGCCGGGGATCTCCGCCTCGTCTGCGAAAGGAACATCAAACTCTTCGCCGTTGTCGCAGCGGTAGCGCGCGGCGCGCCGCGGCGCGAGGTCGTGGTCGCGGTCGGTTTCGTAGCTGACGGCACCGAGCCGGCTACCCCGTAGAACGCGATCTGCCATTGTGAAGTCCTCTCCCTCGATAATGCATGTCCGCCGTCAGACCCGTGGATCGCTCCTCGGTTCCGCTGGTGTGCAGCGCGCCGACCAACCGCGCGAACTGCACTTCCTACACGACTGTCCAACGCTTCGCCGACATGATTCGTTCCCGACGCATCTCGGCGACACGGATGGTTCCGCGCACACGTGCGTTCATTCTAACGCCATGCACCCGTAGTCTCGAGACCATGTCGGTGATGTCGCGTCGGGTTCACGCATGTGCATGGTGCGGGCGGGAGGTACCGGAGGCCGGAATGGGTCGTCGGCGCCGTTACTGCAGGCAATCGTGCCGTCAACGGGCCTACGAGCACAGGACCGCGGTGAAGGGGACTTCGATTCCGGAGAACGCCGTCGTACTCTCCGCGGACGAGGCCTCAGCACTCATGGACCGCGCGTTCGAGGTCAGGTGCGCAGCGGAAGATGTAGCCACAGCCGTGTCCGAGGGCGCGGACACAGCCGAGCTGGAGCGTCTGTGCCACGACATGGTGACCCGTGCGAGAGATGCCGAACGACTGCGCTGAGTTGCCGACGCATGCTCGGGGGTGGCGTCACGGGGGAGTGCTCACATCCGGTTCGACAGGGGTGTGGCGAATGACCCTCGCCGGGGATCCAGCAGCGACTACGTGGTCGGGAATATCGTGCAACACCACACTCCCGGCACCGATGACCGTGTTGCGCCCGATCGAGACGCCGGCGCCGACTGTCACAGAGGCTCCGAGCCAAACATTTTCACCGATGTGGATCGGGGCAGCACGTTCCCATCCTTCGCGGCGTCGACGATGATCGTCCACCGGGTGCAGCGCCGTCATCAGCTGCACACCTGGGCCGATCCTGACGTGCGCACCGATCGTGATGGGCGCATCGTCCATGAGAAACCCATCGGCATTGATGAACGTATCGTCTCCGAGACGAATGTTGCAGCCGTAGCTGCATCGAAATCGCGGCACAACCAGGGCCCCTTCGCCAACCACGCCGAGAAGTTCCGTGAGAACCTGCGTCCGAACCTTTTCGTCGTCGGCGGCGGCAGCGTTGAACGAATCTAGCTTCCGCCGACATTCGAGACGCCGCTGACGCAGCTCGTCGTCATCGAGGTACCAGTCACCACGAGCAAGACGATTCGCCTGGGACTCATCCGTCACGAGCTTGTGGACGTGTCTGCGGTGTCCATCTGTTCGACAAGCACGAGCGACAGAAAGTTCATCGGCCCGGAGTCTTCGAACTTGTCGCTCACGTCGCCGGCGATACCACCCTCCAGCGTCAGCTTGCTCTGCAGGTCGAGCTTGAGCTGCGGGCTGCCCTCGCTGAAGTCGAGGTCGGCCAGATCCACCCACACGATGTTGGGTTGAGTGGTCGACTCGTAGACGTATCGCTTGTTGGTCAAATCCACCACCACTTGCCAAATCGTCTGCGAGGCATCGGGCTTGCCCGGGTCTGGGATACGGAAGGGCTGTGCGGTGTTGCGCATGACGCTGAACATGCTCGCGATTGCTTCGACCTTGCTTTTCGGTTTGGGAAGTCGCTGCGCGTAGTAGGCGGCGCGCGCGAAGCGGGCCTCGGCCAGTGTGCTTCCGGGCAGCGGCTGGTCGCCACCGAGACCCTCCCAGCGCTCGAGTAGTTCGAGCTGCTCGCTGTAAGGCGGTGAGTTGGTCATCACGCGGTAGTCGGCGCTGTGGTGAACATGTGGCTGGCCGTCGAAGTACTCGATGATCGCCGAATCACCGGTAGCGTCATCGAGCGCGAGGTGAATGGTCGGAGGGTTGCCACCGGTCGGATCTGGCATCTGCACGACCTGGACGTTGGTGTCATTGATCCAGTCGACGGCCTCGGCGACGGTCGCAAAGTTGTCGAGGAAATACTGCAGCCAGACAGCCTGACTCAGCGCGGTACGGCTCTCGTCGTACTCGCCATAGGTGGATTCCGCCAACCACAACACGTGCCCACTGAGCCCGGCCTCGTTCAAGCCGTCGACCGAGATGAGGTCGAACGACGCGACTATCAAGCTGCCATATTTCGAGGTCCAAGTCAGCGTGCCCTTGACTCCGTCGTCTCGAGAAATCCCCCGAGGCTGCGTCCACATGTTGGTCGCCAAATCCTTGTGGAAGTCCATATTCCGGCCGACCAGCACGGAACCGTTGGCATCGGGCCACATCACGCGAGTGCACATCGTCGGAAGACCCCTAATCTGGTGACGCGTGACGTCGCACGCGAGTGGATGTCAAGTTCGAACTGTAGTCCATCTTGTTGGTCTCAACAGACCGTTTCCCCTTCTTTTCGAAGCGCGCTCGAAGGTCTCGGGGGAGTCGCCGGGAGGACCAATGTCTACCGCATGCTCCTCCTGCAGAACCGGGCCCGTGTTTCGACGAAACACGCGAAATCCGTTCTGTGCTAGGTATTTCGATCTACCAATAACGATCGCGACGAGTTGCACCCGAAGGTCACCGAGCAACAGGTTGAGCCTGAGCAGGACGCCGCCACGAGATGCCCGACTCGGCCCCGACGATCACCGCAACCACAGCGATTGTTCCAAGCCGATCCGACAGTCCAGCCCCCTGGAGACGACCCCATCAGCTGAAACCTGGGCGAAGGCGTCAGATTCGCGGTACAGGCACTATTCAGCGGTATGCCGTGTCGTTGTGACCCCGAATTCGCTTGCGGCTGCTTTTCACGCGATACATCTCGGCGTCGGCCAGTCTGAGCGCGTCGCGCACCGACTGCTGTTCATCGACTCCGGCCGAGATGTCTACAGTGGCCGCACCGACGCTGACGGTGAGTCCAGAGATCATCCGAGCACTCGCGACGTTCGACACGAGCTCATCACTGCGAACGGCGATATCCGCGGGTTGGCCGATCGAGACGCACGCAAACTCGTCGCCTCCGAGGCGAGCGACAACCCACCGGTTGACGGCGAGCGCACGCAGGTGTTGGGCCAGGTCGACGAGCACTGCGTCGCCAGTGTGATGTCCGTAGGTGTCGTTGACGCCTTTCATCCCATCTACGTCGATGGCGACGGCGCACAGGACGGTCGGTTCGATTCTCTGCATCGTCACGGTGATCGCAGTAACCGCAGCAAACAACCCGCGTCGGTTGTGCAAACCGGTCAGAGAATCCACCAGGGATTCGCGCGCACGTGATCGGAGTTCCCTCACGTAGACCATCAAGATGAGCGGTGCCGAGAACATCAACAGCATGGTCAGACTGTGAGCGGCGACGACCCATCCGCTGGCGGCGTCGGAGCGGACAGTCATCAACGCCACGACGCCGAGAACGACGGCGCTGTACAGCATGTGAAGGAGGCAGGGGAGGAGCGGCACCGCCACCACGGCCAGAGTGGTAACCACCGCGAACAGCACCGTTCCGCCGATCGCCGTTATTTCGGTATCTTTCAGAAGGAGACACACAGTGATCGACACGTCCGAGTAGACGATGAACGCAATCAGCCAACGAGGGCTCGGCCACCCGCCGACGAACCAGCGCACAGCAACCGGTAGTGCAGAAATACTGACGGCGACGACGACCACAACGCGCCCACCGCTGTATTCCTCCGACGGCGCGCTGAGCAGTCCGATTGCGCCGATCGCCAGCACACCCAAACCCACAAAGAATTGTGTGAAACGGGTACGACGCACATTGAGGTCCAAGAGCCCCGGAGGCAGGGACCGAACCGCCCCGATACCGAGGCATGGACGATCCCAATGTGGAGAATCGGGAACGCACGGCGAACATCGAAAACCTCTGGATGGAAAGTTGGGCCACAAGCACTGGCTGACTCGGAGCGTAACGGGCCGCACGACGTTTACATCGGCGAATACTCGACCAACTTACTGGTTCTTGACGCTGTACAGTCGATAAACCCGACTGCCCTTCGTCACTGTGACGAATTGCAGTCGGGTTTGCGGCGGCTATGCCGGGTGAGGCCGTAAGGCTCGGGGCCGATCGCGCCTTCGGCTGGGGGTCAGACTTTCGGCCGGTCCGCTGGCGGCACTCAATGCCTACGCTGAGGGGGTGAGCAATCCACTGCGGTCCCTGCTGGAGGAACCTCGGCCCTCGGCCCCACCGGTTCGGGTATGGCGGGACTGGGCGCTGCTGGCGTTAGTGACGGTCTCCGGGGTGCTGGAGGTTGTCCTGCGTGAGGACATGCCGCTACCGGGGCTGTCGGTGGTGCTGGCGGTCGGACTGGCGCCGCTGCTGCTATGGCGACGTACCCACCCGCTCGCAGCGGTCGCGACCGCCTTCGGCGTCGTCGCTGTCGTCGACATCGTCCTGATCGCATCCGACGCGCCGCCGCTCGACGTGTACACGATGGTCTACTTCCTGCTGCTGCCTTACGCACTCTTCCGATGGGGTTCCGGGCGAGAGGCGGTGGCGGGTCTGGCGATCATCCTGTTCGCGGCCACCATGGGGTTCATCGTCGGCTGGACCGGGGTCGCCGACGCAATCGGCGGGGTCGCTGTCCTGATGTCCGCCTTCGCCCTTGGTTGGGCCGTGCGTTCCCAGCACGACGCCCGGGAACGGGGACTCGAGCAGGTGAAGTCGGAGGAGCGCGTCCTGTTGGCGCGCGAGCTGCACGACACGGTGGCCCACCACGTCTCTGCCATCGCCGTCCAGGCACAGGCAGGGCGCGCGCTCGCGGCCACCAGCCCGTCGTCGCCGCTCGAGGCGCTGGAGGTGATCGAGGCGGAGGCGTCGCGCACGCTCGCGGAGATGCGGGCGATGGTGCGCGTGCTGCGCAACAAGGCGCCGGCAAACTACGCCCCGCAGCCCGGTGTGGTCGACCTCGAGCGGCTGTCCGGGGCCTCGCCAACCGGTCCCCGAGTGAAGGTGACGGTCACGGGTGACCTGGCCGCACTCCCGCGGGCGGTCGACGCCGCCGTGTTCCGGATCGCCCAGGAGGGGGTCACGAACGCGCTGCGGCATGCCAGGAACGCCACCCTGGTCGACGTGCGCGTCGCAGGGGATCAGTCAACCGTCAGTGTCACCGTCCGCGACGACGGTGACGCCGGTCCGGGTGACCCCGACCCGGACGCAGGCTTCGGCCTCGCAGGGATGGTCGAACGCGCTCTGCTTGTGGGCGGCAAGTGCCGGGCGGGCCCGTGCCCCGGAGGTGGCTGGGCCGTCGTCGCGACGCTCCCGCGGCGGGTACCGACATGAGTATCCGGGTCCTGGTCGCCGACGACCAGGATCTCGTGCGGACCGGACTGCGGCTGATCCTCGGCACTTTGGACGGCATCGAGGTCGTGGGGGAGGCGCGCGACGGGCAGGAGGCGGTGCGGCTGGCCCGCGAGCTCCGGCCCGACGTGTGCCTGATGGACATCCGAATGCCCGTCCTCGACGGCGTCGAGGCGACCCGTCTGCTGGCCGGGCCGGGTGTCGAGGACCCGGTCGCGGTCGTCGTGATCACCACCTTCGACCTCGACGAGTACGTGCACGGCGCGCTGTTGGCCGGCGCCACTGGCTTCCTGCTGAAGGACGCCGGACCCGCGCTGCTCGGCGAGGCGATTCGGGCGGCCTCCCGAGGTGATTCGCTCATCTCACCCGGCATCACCCGCCGGCTGCTGTCGACGTTTGCGGGCACAGGTCGGGCGGCACTTCCCGCCCAGCCCGTCGACCCGCTCACTGAACGCGAGGAGCAGGTGCTGCTCACCATCGCGCGGGGTCGCACCAACGCAGAGATCGCCGCCGAGCTGTACATCAGCATCAGCACGGTGAAGACCCACATCGGCAGCCTCATGGCCAAACTCGGCGCCCGTAACCGGGTGGAGGTCGCGATGTGGGGTTACGAGACCGGCCGGGTCCGAGAGTAGAGGCCGTGCAGGGTCACCTGTTCCCACGCTGCGCCGATCCACCCCGAAACGGCGGTATCCGGAACGCACAGATGAGTTCCGGGTACCGCCGCCTGTGTGTGACTACTTGACCTCGGAGCGGCGCAGGAACAGCACCCCGACGACGAGAGGAATGACGATCCAGATCATCGTGGTCGAGCCGAGCATCGCCCACTCCTCACCGGTGTTCGTGGCGCCCTCGAAGAGCGCCACCTGCGTTTCGTTCCAGTCGATCCACGGCTGCAGGTCCTCGAACCACGAACGCACCTGGGCTAGGAGGACGAGGATGCCCGGCATGACCAGTGAGACGACGAAGTAGCCCACGATCGCGGCCGCGGAGTTGCGGAGCACGACACCGAGGGTGAAGCCGATCGCCATGCCGACCAGGTTGCCGAGCACCATCTGGGGCGCCATGGACAACGAAATGTTCCACACGGTGTCGACGCCGGCGAGTGCGGAACCGGCCACGTTGCCGAGGGCGCCCACCGCGAAGGCGACGGCCACGGAGCCGAGGCCCACGAGGAGCGTCGCGACCGCCTTGGCGCCGATCACGTGCCCGCGGCTAGGCACCAGCGTGAACGTCGTGAGCCCACTGCGCTGGCTCCACTCGCTAGTGACGGCCAGGATCGCGATCATCGGCAAGATCACCGACATCGGGAACCCGATCGCCGTCGCGAAGCTCGCGTAGGTGATGTCGGTGTCGGGAGCGAAGATGATGACCGCCCCGGTAGCGATGACCGACAGGACGCCGATGCTGATAAGCATCCAGAATCCGGAGCGGGTGTTGAACATCTTGCGCAGTTCGACCTTGACGAGTCGGGTGATGGGGATGGGCTGGGCGGCCCGGCGGGCCGTGGCGGTAGCCGGGGGGACGATCGTGGCGGTCATGCTGCAACTCCTTCGCGTTGGGTGTCGGCAGTGAGCGAGAGGAACATGTCTTCGAGGCCGGCGCTCTCGGCGGACCGGAGCTCGGTGAGGGCGATGCCAGCGGTCAGGGCCACGGCTCCCACACGAGCGGGATCGACATCCGTGCGGACCGAGCCGTCGCCGGCGATCGTGCTGGGGATCCCGGCCTGTTCCAATGCGTGTGCGAGGTCACGCGGTGACGTCGACCTGGCGAGCGTCCCCGAGGCAGCCAGCAGCTCTTCCTTGGTGCCGGCCGCGACGATCTTGCCGTTGCCGATCACGACCAGGTCATCGGCAATGACCTCGATCTCGTGGAGCAGGTGCGAGGACAGCAGCACGGTGCCGCCCTGGCTGGCGAAGCCTGTCAAGAGGTCGCGCATCCACCGGATCCCCGCGGGGTCGAGCCCGTTGGCGGGCTCGTCGAGGATCAGCACCTGGGGGTCTCCGAGGAGTGCTGTGGCGATGCCGAGGCGTTGACGCATCCCGAGGGAGTAGTTGCGCACCCGGCGCTTGGCCTCAGCGGGTGTCAGACTGACCAGCTCGATCATCTCGTCGACCCGGGTGCGGGGCAGGCCCATGGTGTCGGCGGCGACGGTGAGGATCTCGCGGCCGGTGCGGCCGGCGTGCTGGGCTGAGGCGTCGAGGAGGACGCCCACCTCGAGGCCGGGGTTGGGGAGGTCGGCGAACCGTTTTCCGTTGATGGTTGCCGAGCCGGATGTCGGGACGGTCAGACCGACCATCACGCGCATCGTGGTCGACTTGCCGGCGCCGTTCGGACCGAGGAAACCGGTCACGCGGCCGGGCTGGGCGGTGAAGGAGACATTGTCGACGGCGGCAAAGCCGGCGTACCTCCGGGTCAGGGACTCAACTGTGATCATGGGTTCAACCCTCGCCGCATCGCCTCGTGCGCGTATCGGTTCGATGGCCAGTCTTGTCCCAACCGAAAGTACGAGGCCGAGACCGTGCCATGGGTCGACTCGAGTACCTCGACGGTGCCATCAAGCCTGCCCCGCAGTCGGTTTCGACGACCACGGGGTTGCGCCGGCACTTGAATTCGGCGAACCGAAGCGATATGAGCCAACGGCAATGGGGAAGTCGATGGCTATTGGAATCATCAGTACCGGGACAGCTCTACTGTCACGCGTGGTGGGATTCTCGCGAAACTCGACGCGATCGGGCGCTTCAGCTGAGGCAGGCCGCGTTATTCACGTTGCTTGCGTGCTCGGTAGTTCCTCGACTTGGCCGCCGCTCCGCACCCCCTGCCGCCGGGTGCAGGATCCATCGCACACCACCGACGGCGGTTGTTGCGCGATGAATCGTAGAACGCCCAACCACAGTCACCGCAAGTACGCAGACGCGGCAGGGTTCGATCGGCTGCCGCAGTGAGTACCACCGCGATCGCAGTGTCACTGACCGAGTGTTCACGGCGGGCAACGAACGTGACGCCAGCTTCGTCTACGACTATGCCCGGTGGCTGATCCGCGACGACCACCTCTAGTCCGGCGAAGTCACCGGACAATGCCGCCCGAATCGCGTCACGTACCGAAGCCAGCGCTTCGTCATCTCCAGGTTGCGGCTCAGGAAGAAACCGAAACCGAGTTCTCCAGTTCGTGCGGTCGGCGATCCAATCACCGAGCTCATCCTGCGCGATCCTGGTCTCGTTCGGGATGCTCCAGCTGTTGACCAGCGTTCTGACGTCCTCCAGTGCGCCGGGAGCGCCACTTCGATCTGTGTCATGGACCATTGCGAACACCTCCAAGATCACCATTCATATGTTTGAATAGTAACGGAAGGGTGAGGGTGCATGGGACGACACCGGATCGGGCCGGTGCCGTATCCGCAGCAGCCATCTCAGTGATCGCGGCGTTCGAATGGCATACCCGACGCACCGCGACGCCCAGCACACGTTCGATTGCCAATGAATCGAGGAGAAGAGAAATGCTGCAAGCCTGCCTGAACGGCGATCGCGACTCAGATGCCCACGCTGAGTTGCCCACTGACCCCGCATCTATGGCCAGCGCAGCTGCGGATGCCGTTGCAGCCGGTGCCGACAACGTGCATCTCCATCAGAAAAACCGAGACGGAACCGACAGCCTGGCAGCCGAAGACGTCGAGCGCTGCGTCTCAGCAGTGATGTCCGCGGTGGACGTGCCGGTCGGCGTGACCACCGGCGCGTGGATCGAGCCCGATCCACGACGACGCGTGGAGCTCATCCGATCCTGGCCGAGCACTCCGAGCTTCGCGTCCGTCAACTGGCACGAAGAGGGCGCAGTCGATGTCGCGGACGCACTCATGCACCTCGACATCGGCGTCGAAGCCGGGCTTTTTAATCCGAACGCAGCACGGGCATGGGCGCGGTACGCCGAAGCAACGAACTGCCTGCGCGCCTTGATCGAGTTGCCCGACGATTTAGACGACACCGAGGTACGCGACTGCGCCGACGAAATGATCTCGATCGTCGAATCCGCGCATCCGACGGTACCGATACTGCTACATGGATCGGGGCCTAGCTGCTGGCCGGCGCTCCGCTACGCCGCCGAGCGAGGTCTGCACACTCGGATCGGACTCGAAGATACATTGCATCTGAGCACTGGTGATGTTGCACAGGACAACACCCAACTGATAAGCCACGCTTGTCGTCACATCGCGGCCCGGGCATCCGAAACTGCAGCCAGCCTCTGATGGCAGGGTGCGCGCCTAACAGACGAGACTCGTCCCCATCAATTCGTCACTGTGACGTTTTCAGGGTATCGACGGACGGGGGTCAAGGCCGGCGCGGAATCGCAGGCGGACCCAAGCAAACCAGCATCAGCATCTCGTCACCTAGTAACGAGACATGGCCGTCGATGGTGAAACGGGGCGACCAAGCGAACCAGCTGCGCCGACGTAGCCATCGCTCAGAGCTGCGAGTCCTTGCATCCAATGCAATTTGCATTGAGATTGATTGCCGATAATCTACATTATGTCAGATGACGGTGCTGCATGTTGCATCCGATGAAGCTGCAGCTCTCCCCCCGGGCTGGACCTGCACTCACTGCGTCGCTCGTACGCCACCCACCTGATCGAAGGCGGCTGGGATCCGTCGTCCGTACAACAGCAGATGGGCCACGAGCACGCCAGCACCACCTCCCTCTATACCTGCGTGTCGAGCGACTTCCGCACTCGCACCTTGCGGCAAGCGTTGGATGCGACCGTGAGCGACGCTCTCAGTATGGAAGGGGAAATCTCGTGAAACGCATCGTCGACTACACCTGGCGCCTTCCCGAGCTGATGGCCGCGCACGGCATGCACAACAGCACCGACCTATCCCCGCCTGCTCGAACGCGGAATCTCCCTCTCCCGCCCTCAGGTCTACCGTCTCGTCGCGCAACGACCCGAACGTGTCTCGCTGCAGATGATGGCGGCGCTCTGCGACATCTTCGGCTGCGGAATGGAGGACCTGGTCACCGTCACGGCAGCTGACGAACGAAAGAAGCGAACTGCGACGTCATCGGCACCGAACGTCGCCGAGCTCAACAAGACAGTCCGACCGCGACGCGCACGAGTGATCCGCGATGACCATTGAGATCCGACCCCGCAACACAGTTCGGGGGCGACCGAGAACCGGTGGCGGATTCACCTGCGATCGCTGCGGCGTGAGGCCAACAAACTGCGCGCGCGCTGGCCCGACGGCAAGATCTGCGGAACGTGCTTCCACGCTGCCGTGAGCACCTACGGATACTGCGCAGCATGTGGATTCGAGCGCATGCTCCCCGGACGAGTCGGAGACTCAGCTGTCTGTGTCGACTGCGCCGGCATTGCTTTTGTGCCGTGGACCGCCCGAAAGCATCCAAATCTGGAAACGATCCATCAAGTTGCATGAGCTGTTGCGCCAGCTGGCATCCGGCCGCATTCCGATGACCCACGAGGGCCTCGACGGCGTCGGCGACGATCGACGCACGATGCACCTGCGGGGCATTGTCGAACATCACCAACTGATTTCGCCGCGTGACCGCTACCTCGCCCTCTTCGAGGGCTGGATCGCTGCAAAGATGACCGCCATCGATGACGGCTCGGTTCGGCGCTACGCTGAACAGTTCGCGACCTGGCACCATCTCAAACGAGTCTGCGCAATCGCGGCCGCAAGCAAACCCACCCGCGGACCTGTCCACGCCTCGAAACAGGACATCACCGAAGCCATCAAGTTCCTGACCTGGCTCCACGACACCCACGGCCGCGCCGACGCGACATGCCGCCAACTCGACGTCGACGAATGGATTCCCGCCGGACCCACCACCCGGCAGCTGATCCGAACGTTCTTCGTCTGGGGCAAAGACAACGCGCATCAACCGGTCGGTGGCAATCGCGCACCGCTCCCCTGCCCCGACAACCACCTTCACCCAAGATGAGCGACTGCACTGGATCCGTGAACTCCTCACCGGTAGCGATGAATCTCTCCCGTATCGGGTGGCCGGCATTCTTCTCCTGCTCTACGCCCAACCGATGGTGAAAATCGCCGCACTACGCACCGATCAAGTAAGTGCCGGCGACGATGGGCTACGGATCAACCTCGGTCTCGAACCAGCCCCAGTACCTGAACCCTTCGCAGATCTTCGTCGACGCCACATCGACTCACGAAGAACGCAACTCACCGGGACTGACACCGGCTGGCTGTTTTCCAGCGTCTGTACCGGCCGGCACCTGCACCCCAACACGATGATGGACCGCATCCGATCATTGGGAATCTGCTCGGCGCGCGCACAACATCTCTCCGCACCTTCGTTACCCAGGTGCCACCGCCGCTCGCCGCGGAAATGCTCGGATACAGCTACTCAGTCGCCCACCGCTACGCCGAACTGGCCGCACAACCGTGGATGCAGTACTCCGCACAGCGGAAGTAGTCTCCAGCTCGGGTGACCACCGTCAAGCTTGCCTGTTTGTGGATCGGCGACGTGGGCGCTGCCACATAAAATGAAATTCACCATCGCCTGCGATTGCTTTCACGAAGGTCGGCGGAGCGGGTACTCGGGCATTTGGATTTGGGTTGTACTCGAGCGTGTAGATGGTGTCGGACTTGAGAGCCATGCGGTTGGGTCTGTGATGCAGCACCCCAGACAGCCAGGCGTATCGCGGATTCGCCCACATCCGTTTCTCGATCATGAGGCCGAGAAGGTCCCAGGTGTCAGTGAATTCCCCAGACCCAGTGGAAATTTTGGGTGCAGTCGATGCAAGTGCCAGAAAATGCGGTGAGGCGGGGTCGTGCTGTCGTTTCTTTCGGTCAATTGATTTGCGAAGCGATTCGAAGGCGGCGGCACGGTCATCGTCGTTGAAGCAAGGGTTAACGGAGTACCCGAAGGCGTGGCCGATGGACGGGCCGGAGGTGAAGGGTAGCCCGCCGTTAGCGTCGACTGCGTCCCAGTCGATGTTGCTGTCGTCTGCGAAGTGGAGCATGGGGCGCCAAGTCGCCCGGATGGGTCTTTCGGCCGCGTCAGGGGTCGTCGTAATCTGACCAGACTCACTGTCGCACACCATGTCGCAGAACTCATGGCTCCACAGTGTCGACACCAGGTCCTGGGGCGATCCGATCGGCAGTTCGACACGAATGTTCCGGACAACATCACGTTTGCGCATTCGCGCGGAGAGCGTAGTACTGATCATGTTGCTCATCCGCTGCCAAGCCGCGTACGCCTCCCAGTGCCACACGGTCACTTCTATCGTGACAAGACCTTCAGGCATCCGAACGCCGTAGTCAGGGGACATCGGCTGGTTGCCGTGGCTAGGCCTCCAATCGCTCGGAACCAGTGGCTCGAGCAACACCGGAGTCATGCGTAACGCGAGGACACTGCCAACCTCAAGTTCCGCAAGCGCCTCCTCGTACCCGTGGTCATCAACCGGGCGGAGCACGCTCCTGATGCGCTGAACGATAGTTCGCCCTACCCCCGGCGAGACGTTCCCAGCGAGACGTTGCAACATGTCGGCGATATTTATCAAGTAGTTCGTTGATTGTCCGTTTCCAATACCCCGCCAATGGTTGCCGAGCGGACCCACCGGGTCCTCCGCCCAAGCCACATCATCGACGAACTCGAGAACTTGCCGGTAAAACTGCTGTACTTGCACGACTTCTTCTGGGCCACCTTCGCCCAGGTTTGCTGCCCCGGCGAGCGCCACAGGGTCGCTGTTGTGGAAGTAGGTGTGCGCCGGATCTTCTGTGGTGATCACGGACGGTGGGTCTACGGAATCGGCGTCTGACGGCATGCTGAAGGCTACCGGGATTCCTTCGGATGATGCACTGCGACCGGGGCCGCGTGTCGGGTCACTGCGTTGCAGCGAGTCCGCCCGACCTTCGTGGTGAGCGACGGCTCTACTTTCGTAGCCGTTGCGCACCCGGTCCCTTTCGGCCCAGAACATCGGCGGGGTTCGAGTAAGGGCACGGGGTCAAGGACAGACATCCGCAACCGATGCCGCTGGAGAAGTTGTCACGAAGCGCGGTGAGTTCTTCGATCTGCTCGGTGAGGTCATCGCGGCACTGCCGCGAAATCCAGGCCAAGATGCGTGCCGTTCTCGACCTCGAGTGCGCTTCATGTTGTGAAGTGTCGTCATGAACATATCCAGCATGGGCACTGGCGACATCGATAAACTGATTTCCCTTGTGGCAGAACTCGAATGTCAATGGACATCGGGAAGTGCCCGTAGGCGGACACGAAAACTGCCCGTGGGTGGTCAATAAGAACTGCCCAGTGGCGGACATGAATCTGCCCATTCGGGTGTGCCCGCCACCGGTGGAAGGGGGGTGTGTCAGGTCAAGGGTTTGACCCCCTGACCGTGCAGTGCTTGGGCGAGGCGGACCGAGTCGCCGCTGGTTTGGCACAGGTGTGCGTGGTGGAGCAGTCGGTCGACCGTCGCAGTTGCGAGGGTTTTCGGCATCAGTTCGTCGAACCCGCTGGGATGCAGGTTCGAGGAGATCGCGACGGATTTGCGTTCGTAGGCTGCTTCGACGATCCGGTAGAGCCCTTCGGCGGCATCGGTCCCGACCGGCAACAGCCCGACGTCGTCTATGACGACGAGTTCGGCGCGGACGATTTTCGCGATCGCTTTGCCGAGAGAATCATCGGAGCGGTGCGCGCGAACGAGGACACCGATTTGTTCGAGGGTGAAC